>NZ_JBFUFK010000022.1:0-107201 GCF_056403475.1 Rhizobium sp. P2_G9
GTCTTAACCGCCGAATCGAAAGCCACGATAGCCTCAACGCCGAACTCGCCCCTTGGGAACACCGTCGCAATCAAAGTGGAGCCCGCATCAAATGGATGTTCTCAACCGAGCAAGCCCGCGCCAAACTTGCCAAAGCATACCCAAACCCAATCGCCAAAGAGTCATAATCTCTGTGCAGAGGTACTAGTTGTCGTCCGGCCAGTTCTGCCGCTGCAATTCGGCGAGCAGCCATCTGGCAGCGATGCCGAGCGGATTGTCCCGTCTGCAGACGGCATAAATCGGCAGCGAACCGGGCGTCACGGACGGGTCGTCGACAGGAAGCTGTTTCAGCCTCCCATCGGCCAGATAATCAGCAACGAGATGATAGGGCATGTTACCCCATCCGAAGCCGGCAACCATGAATTCGAGCCGTCGCGCGATGTCGATGAACCGCCAGATCTTTGAACTGACGACACTGAAACTCTGCCCGCCGGACTGGCCCGGATCCGTCAGGATCAGTTGCACATGTTGCGCCAGATGCTCCCGCGTTATTGGCGAATTCTCCCGAGCCAACGGATGGTTGGGAGCAACGACCGGGACCAGACTGATGGAGGTCAAGGGATAGGCTCTGAAGCCCTGCGCGGCAACTGGAAGGAACATCCCGACGGCCATCGCCGCGCTGCCCTCGCGCAAGCGCCGCTCCGCCGACCAAGGCCCCTCCGTGAACAGCGTGACCATCAAGTCCGGGAATGACGACTGCAGTCCGGCCAGACTCCGCAGGACCGGCTCCGTCGGCACCATGCTGTCAATGGCAAAACCCAGTTCGGGTTCCAATCCCGTGGAAATTGCTTTTGCCGTTCGCTCGAACGTTTCGGCCTGCTGCAGAACCTGGCGCGCTTGGGTGACTAGAACGCGGCCTGCTTCCGTGAGCCTGGGTGATTTGCCGCTGCGATCGAACAGGACGACACCATGAACGCTCTCCAGCGACTGGATCGCATGGCTGATCGCCGACTGGACCCGACCCAACCTGCGTCCGGCAGCCGAGAAACTGCCCGTCTCCTCCACGCTGACGAGGACGCGGAGCTGATCGAGGGTGAGCGCACTTAACATCATGTATCTCCAATTTCGATACATAATATCGAAATTCCATCCATTCTGTAAATGCATGGCGCATGTTAAAGCCTGTCTCACGATATCAATGACGGAGAATTCGTATGGAAAATGTTATGGGTGCCGCACCGCGTGGCAAAGCCATCTCGATCGCGATCTGGGTTCTACGCATCCTGCTCGGCCTTGCCTTCCTCGCAGCCTCCGTGATGAAGCTGAGCGGTCAGCCGCAGATGGTGGCCGAATTCCAGCAGGTGGGGCTCGGGCAATGGTTCCGCTATTTCACTGCGGCTCTGGAATTGATCGGCGGCGTCGCGATTCTGGTTCCCCGCGTGTCGGCTCTCGGCGCACTCCTGCTTCTGGCTGTCGATGCTGGCGCATTCGTCGCGCAAGTCTCGGTGCTTCACATGGACTGGATCCATACGATCGTCATTGGCGCGCTCCTTATCCTGCTTGTCTACTTCCAGCGTGAGAGCCTGAAGGCCTTTCTCGGTACCGGTCGCTAGGCAGCGGATAAAGCCTGATTTCCATTCGAGCAGTTTGCTCCTGGTCTCGATATGGGCGCCTCGCAAGAGGCGCGCTTTCGATTGTACCAGCCGCGCAGCTATCGCAAAGGATGCCGACATTTATCTGTGATTGAACTCTTATTGCGTACAATTTATGGGAAATTATGGGAAGTTCCAAAAATAAAACGGAGAATTTATTAAAGTTAACACTAAATTAGACGCTTGGCGCGACATTTTGTAGCGACCCCGAAAACCGCCGGTCACCCAAACAGACTTGGATTGGAGACCCGCATGAAACGCCCAAGCATCAAGCAAGCCCTCGTCATAACATTGTCGATCATATGCGCCTTCGTGATCGGCCTCTCCTATATTTCGCTCAGCGCGATTTCGACGATCAATGCCAATACCGCACAGATCGGCACGTTCTGGATCCAGCGGCTGGTGATCGCTCGTGAGATCAAGGGCAGTTTCTCTGATTTGAAGCTGACTTATTCCCACTATCTGCTGGAAACGACACCGGCGGAGCTGAAGTCCGCTGTCGACCAGATCGCCGGCGCCAATGCCGCGGTCGACAAGGCCGTGACCGAATACGACAAGGGCGTTCGTACTGAGCGCGGCAGGCAACTGATCAATCGGATCAAACCGGAGCTCGCCAAATATCGCCAGCTTGCCGAACAGATGATCACGCTGGAGAACAATGGCAAAACCGCCGACGCGGTTCGCCTCTTCAAGGGCAGCATGACGGCGCAGTCCGATCAGATGAACAAGGCGGTTTCAGACCTGGTGGCCTTCATCCTCAGCCAGACGGAAGGTTTCGTGCAGACGAGCGATGCGGCGGCCAGTTCCGCCTTCGTCTTGACCGCCGCGATTGCCGTTCTGGCGGTCATCGTCGCGCTTGTCGGCATCGTGTTTGCCATTTCGGGCATTGCCAACCCAATCCGCCGGATTGCATCGGCGATGCAGCAACTGTCGGGCGGAGACCTCGACAGCACCATTCCCTATGCCGGTCGTGCCGACGAGGTCGGGGAAATGGCGGGCGCGGTCGAAGTCTTCCGCCAGAATGCGCTCAATGTCGTCAGGCTCGAGCAGGAGGCAGCAGCCTCACGCAGTCGGAGCGAGGCGTCACGCGCTGCGGCCCAGGAGCGCGCCGAGCGTGAAGCCGAACAATTGCGCTTTGCGACCGGCACTTTGGGCGAAGGCCTCAAACGGCTTGCCGCCGGCGACATTTCCTTCCAGCTTTCGGAGCGATTTGCGACCGAATACGAAACCCTGCGCGAGGACTTCAATGCCTCTCTCAAACAGCTTGGCGCCACAATCGGCGCGGTGCTGCAAACCGTCCACAGCATCGATAGCGGCACCAGCGAAATTGCCTCCAGCGCGCAGGATCTTTCAAAGCGCACCGAGCACCAAGCCGCCTCGCTCGAGGAAACCGCCGCGGCTCTGGATGAAATCACCGCGAATGTCTCGACGGCCACCAAGCGCACAGACGAGGCGCGCAAGGTCGCCGTGGAAGCCAATGTCAGCGCCCAGAAATCGTCGACAGTCGTATCGGAGGCCGAGCAGGCCATGCGACGCATCGAGGAAAGCTCGCAGCAGATTTCCAACATTATCGGCGTGATCGATGAAATCGCCTTCCAGACCAATCTTCTGGCGCTGAACGCCGGCGTCGAGGCAGCCCGTGCCGGCGAGGCAGGCAAGGGCTTCGCCGTCGTCGCGCAGGAAGTGCGCGAACTGGCCCAGCGTGCCGCCCAGGCCGCCAAGGAGATCAAGGGGCTTATTCAGAAATCGTCGACCGAAGTCGAAAACGGCGTGAAGCTGGTCCTCGAAACCGGCCTGTCGCTGAAATCGATCGGCGACTATGTCGCCCAGATCAACCAAGTGATGGATGCCATCTCCACCTCGGCGCGGGAACAATCCACCGGACTGGCCGAAATCAACACCGCGGTCAACCAGATGGACCAGGCGACCCAGCAGAATGCCGCCATGGTCGAGCAATCGACAGCCGCGGCGGCGACACTGGCCTCCGAGGCAAGCCGCTTGCGCGACCTGGTCAATCAGTTCCAGCTGGACGATACGCATATGCGCGCCAGTGCTCGCCCGCAAACGGCCCATTCTGTCCGCAGCGAACATTGGACGCCTGCTGCCGCGCCACGCCGCGCCGCCCGATAACGGACGGCGCTACAGTGAATCTACGTTCTTAGCCGCCGTCCCAACGTCTGGAGATCCTCGAAAGCCTGGAAGCGGAGGTCATGCCATTGCCGCATTCCAGACTGCGGCTTCTGGACCTCTGCCAGTTCGGACATCGCCGACATGGCCGAGACGGCGTCAGGATAATGGCCAGCCGCCAACGCCCCCAATATGGCCGAACCGAGCAGCACCGGCTCCGGCGAAGTCGTGGTCGTCACGTTGAGCCCGGTCGCGTCGGCAAGCAATTGCCGCACAAGCGGGCTCTGACCCGCGCCGCCGCTGACCACGATCGTATCGGTCCGAATGCCTTTCTCCTGCTGTGTCCGGACGATCTGCCTGGCGCCGTAGCCAAGGCCGCAGACGCCGGCAACGTAGAGGCCGACCAGGCTGTCGATATCGGTTTCCAGGCCGATGCCCGCAATCAACGCCCTGGCGTCGGGATCGGCGAAGGGCGCGCGATTGCCGAGGAATTCAGGCACGACGTGCACCCCGCCGACCAGCGTCATGGTCGCAGTGGCACCACCGCGCCTTTCGGCTTCCAGCGACAGCCAGTTGCTCAGGCTCATCCCAGCGTCGCGGGCAATCACCGCTGCATCGGCTGAAGCCGGATGCATGCGCACGAGGTGATCGATCGCAGCGCCGGCGGCGGACTGTCCGCCCTCGTTCAGCCAAAGACCGGGCACCATGGCCTGAAAATAAGGACCCCAGACGCCTGGCACGAAGACGGGCTCCGAGGTCGTCGTCATCGTGCAGGCAGAGGTGCCGAAAACATAGGCCATGCGGGTGAGAACGCTACCGGCCGCGCCCCGCGCACCGACCGTGCCGAGCCCACCGGCATGGGCGTCGATGAGGCCGGCGGCCACCGGCGTGCCCGGGCTGAGGCCGAGATCGGCCGCGGCCTGGGCGGTCAGGCCCGCGCCCAACGGCGTGCCGCCGGGGACGATATCCGTGCCGATCCGGGCAAAGCCTTCGTCCGCCAACCGACCAAGCCCGATCTTGCTGAAATAGCCTTCGTCCCAACGTTTCTCATGCGCAAGATAAGTCCACTTGCAGGTGACCGTGCAGACCGAGCGCGCCAGGCTGCCGGTCGAGCGCCATGTCAGGTAATCGGTCAGGTCGAAGAATTGCAAGGCCTCCATGAATGTAGCCGGCAAGTTTTCCGCCAGCCAAAGAAGTTTCGGCGTCTCCATTTCGGGCGAGATCGTGCCGCCGACATAATCGAGCACGCCCGCGCAGGACTGGTTGATGCGGCGCGCCTGGTCCACGGCGCGATGATCCATCCAGACCACGACATTACGCTCAGGATCGCCGGAGGGCGAGACAGACAGCGGGGTACCGCCCGGGCCAAGCGCGACCAGCGAACAGGTTGCATCATAGCCGATGCCGGCGATAGAAGCCGCGTCGACACCGGCTTCGGCGATTGCACGGCGGACGCTGTCACACACGGCGGCCCAGATGTCTTCGCTCGATTGCTCGACGATATCGCCCGCTTCGCGCCACAGGGTGATGTCGCGCTTGGCCGAACCCAGCAGGTTACCGGACGCGTCGAATACACCGGCACGCGCACTGCCCGTGCCGACGTCGATACCAAGGAAATGCTCAGCCATGGCTCATTCCGGCTTTCTGGTTGGGAAGACTAGAGGTCGTTGCTTTGCGGCAGGATGACGAGGTCGCGGATCGTCACGTTCCGCGGCCGCGTTAGCATGAAAAGCACGGCTTCCGCCACCTCGATCGGTTCCATCAGCCCGCCGGCAGCCAGTTCCTGTTCGAGCTTGTCCTTCGGCCAGTCGCTGATCAGCGCGGTCACGACCGGGCCGGGCGCCACGGCGCCGACACGGATGCCGTCTTTCGCCACCTGACGCCGGACCGTATGGACGAAGGCCTGCACGGCGAATTTCGACGCCGTGTAGATCGGCTCCCAGACCACTGGCACGAGGCCGGCGATCGAACTGGTCATGATGATGTCGCCGGTCTTGCGCTCCACCATATGCGGCAGGACGGCATGGATCGAGCGGAAGGCGGCGTTGATATTGAGGTTCAGCACCCGGTCCCAGACGTCCGGATCGCCGTCGACGATCGCGCCGCCAACATAGGTGCCGGCATTGGCGTGGAAGATGTCGAGCTGCCCCGCCTTTTCGATGATCTGCGGCAGCATCGTGGCGACGCTCGCCGGATTCGTCAGGTCGATCACGACCGGAATCGCCTTCGGCCCGAGCTCGGCGCAGAGGGCTCTCAGGCTGTCCTCAGCCCGGTCGACGAGTGCGACGGTCGCGCCCGCCTTCAGCATGATCCGGGCACATTCGAGCCCGATGCCGGACGCAGCACCCGTGACGGCCGCGACCTTTCCGTTCAGTTGCTCACTCATGGTCATTCTCTATTCTCTGTTGGGATCAGGCACGGCCGTGGGAAACACGCGAGCGCCGGGCAAGTGAATCGACGATCACGGCAATGGCGAGAACCGCGCCGGTGATCATGTAGCGAAGCGACGACGACAGATCGAGCAGCGTCAGCCCCGAGGCGATCGACTGGATCACGATGATCCCGAGCAGCGCCGAATAGGCGCTGCCGCGTCCGCCGAACAGGCTGGTGCCGCCGATCACGGCCGCTGCAATGGCATTGAGATTAACGTCGCCGGTGCCGGCCTGCTGGCTGGCGGAGGCAAGCCGGGCCGCCGACAAGATACCGCCGGCCGCCGCAAAGACCGAGCAGAGCATGAAGGCCGTCATGTTGATGAAGCGGACATTGATGCCAGCGCGGCGCGCGGCCTCGCGATTGCCGCCCACGGCATGCATCATCCGGCCCCATTGGGTGCGGGTCAGCGCATAGTTCATGGCGATGGCGAGCCCGACGAACAGGCCGAACATCCATGGCACGCCGCGATCGCGGTTGAGATAGAGGGCGACGCCTTCGAGCACCACGGTGATGATCACCGCCTTGAAGACTATGCCGCCAAGTGACGGGGCGGAAAGGCCGGCCTCTCGCCGCCGGGCGGCAGTGCGGAAACCGGTCATGAAAATGCCGAGCCCCGCAAGCGCCACCAGCCCATAGGCCACCAAAGCCGGCATGACCAGCATCTGGCCGAAATTCACCAGCGGTGAGCCATAGGGCAGGTTGATGGAACCGGTCGAACCAAGCAGATAGAGCTGCAGKCCGAGTACGGCGAGCAAGCCGGCCAGCGTCGAGACGAAGCTCGGCATGCCGAACTTGTTGAACAGGAAGGCATAGAGCGCGCCGATGGCAGCGCCGACCACCATGGCCGAGATGATCGCAAAGCCCACCGGCCAGCCGAGATTGACCCAAAGCACGCCGACCATGGCCGAGGCGAAGCCGCTGACCGAGCCGACCGAAAGATCGATCTCGCCCACCATCAGGATGCAGACGATGCCAAGCGAGATGACGCCGACCGTCGAGCAATCGAACAGCAGGTTGACCAGATTGTTGGGCGCCAGGAAGACCGGGTTCAGCGTCTGGAATATCGTCCAGATGATCGCCAGGCCAACCACGACTGGCAGCGAGCCCAGATCGCCCGAGCGCACGCGGTCGAGGAAGGCGCGGATCGCGCCGCCGATGCCTTCGGCGTGTTTGACGCGCTCATCGCTGCGGTCGAGGAGCGGCGCGGCGCCGTTGCCGCTGGGGTTGGTCATGGCCTTGTCTCCTGGGACGGATCGTGCAGAGCGCTGCGGCGACTGGCGCGCCTGGATACGGAATTGTTGTCGGCGCCCGTTATCGCGCTCACCAGTTCCTGGTTGGAGGCATCGGGCGTGAAGACGCCGTTGTTCTTGCCGAGCCGCAGCACGACGATGCGGTCGGCAACGGCGCGGACATCTTCCATATTGTGGCTGATGATGATGACGCCGAGCCCGCGGTCGCGGACGCGCTCGATGAGATCGAGCACTTCGGCCGTCTGGGCGACGCCGAGTGCTGCGGTCGGCTCATCGAGCAGGATAAGCTTGGGATCGAGCAACAGCGAACGGGCAATGGCAACCGTCTGGCGCTGGCCGCCGGAGAGCGATGCGATCGGTTCGCGCACGCTTGGGATCCGCGCCGAGAGCTCGTTAAGAAGCTTCCATGCCTTGATTTCCATCGATACTTCGTCGAGCCTCAAGGGGTTTAGCTCGCGGCCGAGGAAGATGTTGGCGACGACATCGAGGTTCTCGCACAGTGCCAAGTCCTGGAACACGGTGGCAATGCCGAGGCGCAGTGCCGCACTGGGATCGGYCAGTGTCACGGTGTCGCCGCGGAATTCGATCGTACCGGATGTCTGCTGGTGCACGCCGGCGAGGATCTTGATCAGCGTCGACTTGCCGGCGCCGTTGTCGCCGACCAACGCCACGACTTCGCCCGCATGCACGTCGAGATCGATATTGGTCAGCGCCGAGACCGCACCGAAATTCTTGGAGATGCCGCGCAGGCTCAAGACGAGTTCGCGCTGCGGCGGTGAACCATGCTGCGTGTCCGACATGTGCGAGCCTGCCTTTCGAATTTACTGGCGATCATGGCGTGCCGCCCGGCCGCGAGGAAAACGGTCGGGCGGCTCTGCTCGGGAGGTTACTGGATGCCGAGCTTCTTGCAACCATCGGCGTAGCGGTCGACGCAGAGTTCCGCCGCCGTGTTGATCTTCTTGTCGATGATCTCGGCCTTGAGGTTCTCGGCGGTCACGACTGCCGGCACGAAGAGTTCGGAAGGCGTGTCATAGAGCGTCGTCTTGGCCTCCGGGGTCTCGCCCGAGAGGAACTTGATCGCCACATTGGCAGCGGCGGCCGCGACAATCTCGGAGGGCTTGGAGATCGTGTTGTACTGGTCGCCGGCGATGATCAGCTGCAGCGCCGCGATCGTCGCGTCATTGCCTGTCACCGGCGGAACCGGATCGATGCCACCCGCCTTGAAGGCCGCGATCGCGCCGCCGCCGGTGCCGTCATTGGCGGCCACGACGCCGAGGATGTTCTTGCCGAACCGCGTGATCTGGCCGCTCGCCCACTGTTGCGCCTTCGGCGGTGCCCAATCCGGCGTATCGAATTCGGCAAGCAACGGATAGCCCGACGGGTCGACACCCTCATGGATACCCTTCTTGATCAGGCCGGCAGCCGCATCGGTCGGCGAACCGTTGATCTGCAGGATGCCCTGGCCATCCTTGGCGGTTACGCCGAGCGCTTTCAGATGGGCGACGAGCGAATCCGCAATTGCCTTGCCGATGCCCTGGTTGTCGAAGGAGACATAGAAGTCGGCCTTGGCAGCCGGGATCGGGCGGTCATAGGCGATCACCTTGATGCCCTGAGACTGGGCCTGCTTGACCAGCGAGGCGGCCGCCGTCGAGTCGACCGGATCGAGCACGATCACCTTGGCGCCCTGCGACACGACGGAGTTGAACTGCTGCTGCTGGCGCGAGGCATCAGCATCCGCGTTCTGGTAAAGCACCTTGCAGCTGGCGCAAAGTTTTGCCATCTCGGCCTTGAAGCCCGGATAGTCGTGCTGCTCGTAGCGTGTCGAGGCCTGGTCCGGCATCAGGAAAGCCACGGTGGCGTTTTCCACCGTGGACCCGGCGAGGGCCGAGGCGCCGCTCATAAGCGTCAGTGCGAAAGCGGCAATGCCGGCACGCTTGAAATGAATTGCTGTCATGTCGTCTACTCCCTTTGACGAGATAGTTGTCAGTCGGTGATTGGGTTGCTAGTGTCGGCGCACATGATCTCTCTTCGGTGCCAAGCGACTCCTCCGCCGACCGCCACCGTTTTCAGAAATCTGGACAAGCGCCTCCCGTCACGGGCCGCTCAGGGCGCGCCCATGTCCTTCAGATCCGTCGAATGCGTTCCTCCCTTTTCCTCCCTTTAGGCGGCCTTGGCCGCGTTTATGTTCTCGACCAGCAGCCTGCGGAATTGCGAGGGCGGCATGCCCTTTTCCGCCAGGAACTGCCTGTTGAAGTTGGAAAGATTGTTGAAACCGACCTCGTAACAGATGTCGGTGATCGACGCCTGCTCGTCGCTCATCAGGATCTGGCAGGCGAGGTTGATCCTCAGCCGCTTCACATACTGCACCAGCGACATGCCGGTGTGGCGGCGAAAGGCACGCGAAAACGCGCTGGTCGTCTGCCCGGCGATCTTGGCGAGGTCGGCCTCGTCGAAAGGCACGGTCAGGTTCTCGCGGATATAGGCAAGCGCCTGGTTCATGCCGGCTGACATATAGCCTGACGGGTCGGGCAGATAGCTGGTGCTGGCAAGCATTTCGGCACCCTGCGCCCGGCTGAGCGCGCCGGCGATCATCATGAAAAGCTCGATGCGGCGCACGCCCTGCGCCGTCATCATCTCTTCCATAACAGGCGCCACCAACCGGCTCGTCTCTTCGGGGAAACGCAAGCCCCGGCGCGACGAGTCGAGGATCGGACCGAGCGCGGCAAGTTCCGGAAACAGGCCCATGGCGCCGGCGATGAATTCCTCGCTGAACTGGATGATCCGGCAGCGTAGCGGCACACTGGTATCCTTCGGAATGTCGCTCACCCAATTGTGCGGCAGGTTCGGCCCGGCCAGAACCAGGTTGCCCGGCTCGAACTCGCCGATGAAATCGCCGACGAAATAGCGGCCATGGGTCGCCACCACCATGTGGATCTCGTATTCCGGATGAAAATGCCAGCGCACGGTGCGGAAGGGATAGCCATGCGACCAGGCCTTGAAGGACTCGCCCTCGCGTATCTGAACGACCTCAAGATCCGGCTTCATTTCCGTCTCCTCCTCGGCCCGATGACGCTGCGCGTCAGGCCGTGACCCGTGTATGCCTGCTCCTCATGTGAAGAAATTACGTCAGGATGGGCGGCAGCGCCACCAAGTTTGACATCGCTTACCGATACTTTTTTGATATTTTTGCGCACGAATTTGTTCCAGGTATGCTGGAGCGTGCGGATTTGCAGCGTGTGAACAGGGATAGATTGGCTGAAAATGAGTACCGCAGGCGGGAAGCCGTCCCGCATTGACCGAAGCCGCTCCCCGATCGTCAATCATTGCGCAGCCGGTAATCCGAGCGGTTGATGCCGTGGCGCAGCAGCTTGTCGTAAAATGTCTTGCGGGCGATACCAAGCGCCTCGATCGTCTGCTGCACATCGCCCTTGTAGAGGCTCAATGCATTGCGGATGACTTCAGCTTCGAAGCGCTCAAGCTTTTCCGGCAGCGTGGTGCCCTCGGTCGCGGACAACACGGGTGCTGGTTCCAGCTCCCCTTCCAGGCCAAGCACAAAGCGTTCGGCAAAGTGCGACAACTCGCGGACATTGCCGAGCCAATCGCGTTTCTGCAGTCCATCCAGCAGCGGCCGACCGATTTCCGGCATGTCCTTCCGAAACCGTCGCGCGGCCCGCCCGGCAAAATAGGTGAAGAGCAGCGGTATATCCTCGCGGCGTTCGCGCAGCGGCGGAATGGAAATGGTCACGACGTTGAGTCGATAGTAGAGGTCCTCGCGAAAATCGCCGCGACTGGCCGGATCGGAAAGATCAACCTTGGCGGCGGCAACGACGCGGAGGTCGACGGGCCGGACCTCATTGGTGCCAAGCGGCGTGATCTCGCGCATTTCCAACACCCGCAGCATTTTCACCTGCGTCGCCACCGGCATGCTTTCGATCTCGTCGAGAAACAGCGTGCCGCCGCTGGCATGCTCGATCCGCCCGACACGCTTTTTCTGCGCGCCGGTGAAAGCGCCGGCCTCGTGGCCGAACAACTCGCTCTCGATCACCGTTTCCGGCAGTGCACCGCAATTGAGTGCAACGAAATTGCCATGACGGCGCCGGCCCCAGCGATGCAGCAGGTTGGCCACCACTTCCTTGCCGCTGCCGGTCTCGCCGGTGACCAGCACGTCGACATCGGTATCGGCAATCTGGCGCAATGTGTGGCGAAGCCGGGCCATGGAAGATGTCTGTCCGAGCAGCGGCATGTCGTCGCCAGCCGCTTCGATGGCGTGCCTCAGCCTGCGGTTATCCAGCACCAGCGCCCGCTTCTCCTCAGCCCGCGCCAGGCTCTGCAACAGCCGTTCGGCGGCAAAGGGCTTGGTGATGAAGTCGTAAACCCCGCCCTGTATCGCCTGAACCGCCATGGGAATATCGCCATGGCCGGTGATCAGGATGACCGGCAGGTCGGGATCGCGCGCCTGCAGGCGCTCGAACAGCTCCAGCCCGTCGATCTCGGGCATGCGGATGTCGCTGACCACGACGCCGGGGAAATCTGCCGGCAGCGCGTCGAGCGCCTCCGATGCCCGGCCGAAGGCGCTGACCTCATAGCCAGCGAGTTCGAGCGTCTGGGCCGTCGCCTTTCGCAAATCCCTGTCGTCGTCGACGAGAAAAACTGAATGTGCCGCATCCATGTTCATGCCCTTTTCAAGCCGATCGTGAAGCAGGTGCCGTTGCCATCGCTGCGCACCGCGATCGTACCGCCATAGTCGGCCAGGATTTCCTTGCTGATGACGAGACCCAGCCCGAGGCCCCGTTCCTTGGACGTGTTGAACGGCGTGAACAGCGCCTCGAGTATGTCGGGCGGAATTCCCGGGCCGTTGTCGGCGATGGTGACCTCGATCCTGCCAGGCGTTTCCACGGCTCGCACCTCGACCCGGGCGCCGCCCTTCCCCTCAAGTGCTTCCAGCGCGTTCTGGAAAAGATTGATGAATACCTGTTCCAGGCGGATGCGGTTGCCGAGCACCTTGAGTTCCGGCGACGGCGACAGGATGTCGAGCGCTTCCATGCGGCCGGCAAAGCGGCTGCGCAGCAGCACAACGGCACCCTCGATCACGGCGCGGAGCACGATTGGTTCGGGCGCAGACCGGCCCTTGCGAGCGAAGGCCTTGAGCTCGTCGGTGATCGTGCCGATCCGCTCCGTAAGCTCCGCGATGGACGTCAGGTTCTCGACCGCCGGAGCGGTCTTGTCCCGTTCGAGAAAAACGCGCGCATTGTCGGCATAGGCCCTGATGGTGGCGAGCGGCTGGTTGATCTCGTGGGCCACGCCGGCCGCGACCTGCCCGAGAATGGCAAGCCGGTTGGCGGCGACGAGTTCCTGCTGCACGCCTTGCAGCCGCTGCTCCGTGCTGCGATGTTCGGCGATCTCGACCTCGAGCAGGTCACGGGCGCGGCTCAGATCCTCGGTACGTTCCAGCACCCGGCGCTCCAGCTCGCCGCGTGCCTGCGAGGCAAGCGCCAGCCTCAGCACCGCCGCTTGCCGTCGCCACAGGACCACGGCGGCCAGCAGGAAAGCCGGCATCAGCACGGCGAAGGCGATCAGCATGGAGCGGCTCACCGAGGTGCCGAGCGTCGGCTCGATCGGCAGGAGATATCGCAGTGTCCAGGGTGTTGTTGGCACCTGGGTGGCGAGCCCGAGATAGGATGCCTCGCCGGTTCCCGGCAGCACGGCACGAACCTCCTCCGTCCCCGGCGACATTGTGATCCGGTCCAGCATCGGCAACGGCTCGAGCGGCGCGTCACCGAACTGCAAGCTACGGCGGATCTCGGCCAGGCGTTCCGGCGCCAGCGGCTGCATCGTCATGAAGCGCCAGGAGGAGATGCTGGTGATCAGCACGACACCGCGGTTGTCGGTGACGAAAGCCGGCCGCCCGGTGTCGCGCCAGTCTGTTTCGAGTTGATCGAATTCCATTTTCACCACGACGACACCCAGCGGATTGCCGGCCGGGCCGACACGGCGGGAGATGTAAAGCCCCGGCCGCTTGCTGACATTGCCCAGCGCGAAATGCTCAGCCACGCCATCCGCCATGGCCATGCGGAAATAGTCGCGGAAGGAATAGTTGTTGCCGACGAAGCTAACCGGCTCGCGCCAGTTGCTGGATGCGATGGCGACACCGTTGGCGCCGGTGACATAGATGACCGCCGCCTTCGTCCCCTTGACCAGGCTTTCCAGCTTTCGATTCAGGCGATCGACGTCCTGCATGGTTTTCGTCGCAAGCGCGTCGGTGATGTCGCGATCCTCGGCAAGCACCAGCGGCAAGGCCCGGGGCCGCTCGAGCACCGCTCGCAACAGCGCCACCTTGAGATTGGCCTCCGTGCGGCCCTGCTGCCTGAGGTCCCAGATCGCCGCCGATCGCCCGTACTCACGCGCCCCATAGGCCACCAGGATCGCCCCTGCGACGGCGGCGAACACGGACCAGAACCATGCGACGCGGGCGCGGCGCTGCAGCTGCGCGATGGATGGACCGGCTTCGATCTGGGTTTCAGGCATAGAAGATCTTGTGCATGTTTTCACACACATCTCAATTCAATTTGTGTGAAAGCCCGCACAAACTGATCAGCAGCAACACGAAACTAAGAAAATAGTTATTTTAATTCAATAACTTAAATAGAATAGAGTAAGTTGGCACGCACGTTGCAAATGTGGTGTCGCGGCAACGAGCCGCGGACCATCAACGTTCGCTCCGGGAGGCAGGCCATGCGGCGGAGCGTGTGGAGGACAACATGCAGATTTCGACATCAGCGGCCGCACCGCGCAGCAAGCTACCGTTTTACCGCCAACTCTATCTTCAGGTTCTCGTCGCCATCGCGGCGGGGATAGTGCTCGGGCACTTCTACCCCGAGATCGGCGCCAACCTGAAGCCGCTCGGCGATGCCTTCATCAAGCTGGTGAAGATGATCATCGCCCCGGTCATCTTCCTCACCGTCGCCACCGGCATTGCCGGCATGTCGGACCTGCAAAAGGTCGGCCGCGTCGCGGGCAAGGCAATGATCTATTTCCTGGTCTTCTCGACATTGGCGCTAGTCGTGGGGTTGATCGTCTCCAATGTCATCCGACCCGGCGCCGGCATGCATATCAACGTCGCCTCGCTGGATGCGACAAAGATCAGCGATTATACCGCCAAAGCCCATGACCAGAGCGTCGTCGGCTTCCTGATGAACATCATCCCGAACACGATCGTTGGTGCTTTCGCTGACGGCGATATCCTGCAGGTGCTGTTCTTCTCGGTCCTGTTCGGCATTTCGCTGTCCATGGTCGGCGAGCGCGCCCGGCCGGTGACCGATTTCCTGCAAAGCCTCACCGTTCCGATTTTCAAGCTGGTGTCGATCCTGATGAAGGCGGCGCCGATCGGTGCCTTCGGCGCCATGGCGTTCACCATCGGCAAATACGGGATCGGCTCGATCACCCATCTTGCCATGCTGGTCGGCACGTTCTACCTGACATCGGTGCTGTTCGTCCTCGTCGTGCTCGGCGCGGTGGCCTATTATAACGGCTTCTCGATCCTGGCGCTGATCCGCTACATCAAGGAAGAGTTGTTGCTGGTGCTCGGCACGTCGTCGTCGGAAGCAGCCCTTCCCGGCCTGATGAACAAGATGGAACGCGCCGGCTGCAAGCGCTCGGTCGTCGGCCTCGTCATCCCCACCGGCTATTCGTTCAACCTGGACGGCACCAATATCTATATGACGCTGGCCGCTCTGTTCATCGCCCAGGCGACGGACACGCCGCTCAGCCTTACCGACCAGATCCTGCTGCTGCTCGTAGCAATGCTGAGCTCGAAGGGCGCCGCCGGGATTACCGGCGCCGGCTTCATCACGCTTGCCGCCACGCTCTCGGTCGTCCCGAGCGTGCCGGTGGCCGGCATGGCGCTCATCCTCGGCATCGACCGGTTCATGTCGGAATGCCGCGCGCTCACCAACCTGATCGGCAACGCCGTCGCGACCGTCGTCGTGGCGCGCTGGGAAGGCGAACTCGACAAGGCAAAATTCGCCGCAGCTCTTGCCGGCGAGCCGGAGAGGACCATCGAGGCATTGCCAGTACCCGCAGAGTAGCAGGTCCGCGGCCTATAGCCGTCGGCATCAATCGATCAGGAGAGGCCCGCCCTTGAACGGCGGGCCTTTCATATTGACAGCCTCGGCCAGTTCCGCCCTCACATCATTTCGTCGGACAAGGCTTCGGCGCCCTTCTTGATGCCGACCATGGAGGCATCGAGCTTCGACCAGCTGGCTCCGACATTGAGAGCGGACGGATATTGCTTCATCACATAGGCCGCGAGCAGGCGATTTGAGCTGGAATCAAAGATTTCGACGGCATAATTGACGGAGCCGGTCATCGCACCTTCCTTGCCCCTCGCAGCCTGCACGATATTGTAGGTGCCGCCCGCGAGATCGAATTTTGCCAGTGTCGTCAGGCCGGGCGTATTGGTTTTGGCTCCGGCAAGAGTCAGCTTTATCCTGAGCGTGTCCGCACCTGCCGTGCCGACGACGGCAAATCGTTGAGACAGGCTGTGCGTGAATTCCGTCTGCATATAGTTGGCGAGAAACGCCTTGTCCTTTTCCTCCAGCTTGCCGAATTGGTTGTCGGCGCCGCGATAGATGGTGACCGGCTCGATGATGGCACTATGGTAGAGCGACCAGTCAACCCGGCTGGTGTAGCTGTAGGGCACATGGCCGGAAATGTCCGTCCTGTTGGGCTTGAGATAGCTGGCCGACGACAGGGCCGAATAGGCGACGGGATCGGTGCTCTGGCATCCGGCGATGACGCCGGACAGGACGATCAGGGAAATCTGCGGCAGACGATGCGACATGTTTGCTCTCGGGTTGCGCCGGGCACGTCGGCCTGGCGAAGGATAGGAAACCCGAGACTATGAATTCCGGTATTTCGGTGCCTTTCATTTTGTTAAGAGATATTGCCGGTCAGCCATCCGGACCGGCTGTGCCGAAATGGCTACAGATTGGGCGGCAGGCTGATCTGCACGACAAGCCCATGCGGCTGCCTGTCGAGCAGGCGTAGCGAACCGCCATGTGTTTTCACAATGCCGTCGGCGATGGCCAGTCCCAGGCCGAGACCACTGCCTTCCTGAGAGGTTCTGGCAGGATCGGCCTTGAAGAATGGCTCGATCGCCCGTCGCTTGAGGTCCTCAGGAAGCCCAGGCCCGTCGTCGCTCACTTCGATCACGGCGTGGCCATCGTCTTCCGCTCGAAGCGAGACTTCGATATGCGTCGCATATCGGGCGGCATTGTCGATGAGGTTGCCGACCACGCGCGCAATGCCGCGCGGCCTGCAATTGTGGGCAAGGCGGCGCGGGCCGGAAAAGCTGATGGCAAGGCCCATATCCGAATAATCGGAGACCACGGTCTGCAACAGGCTGGCCATGTCGATCCGGCGCAGGCTCTCTTTTATGGATTTGTCGGTGATATAGGCCATGCTGTCATCGATCAGGCCGGTCAGCGCCACGATGTCCACCAGCATCTGACGGCGCAATTCCGGCGCCTCGCAGCGCTCCGCCCGCATGCGCAGGCGCGTCAGCGGCGTTCTGAGATCATGGCTGACCGCGCGCAGCACAAGCGTCCTGTGCTCCACCATCTGCCTGATCCGCGCCCGCATTGCATTCAGCGACGCGGCGAGGCTGACCACTTCCGCCGGCCCCTCCGCAAGAAAGGGCTGCTCCTGCTCGTCTTCAAGGCTGATGCGCCTGGCCGCCGCGGCGAAATGGATCAATGGAAAGGTGATCCGCCAGCTGAGATACCAGGCAAGCAGAAACATCGGAACAACGATCGCCGCGACCCGGAGGAGATCGAGGGCGGCCCCCCAGGCGAAAGCCGGCAATGCCGGTCCGACCGGCGGTTGAAAGGCGAGCGAATGCTGGCTGTCGATCTGCATGACGACTGGTGTCACGGAGGTTTCCCAGCGATGCGCGATCTCCGACAGGCGTGCTGCGAGTGTCTGCCGCATCTCGGCCGCAGTGAGCCCGCCGACATCGATCACGTCCGATGCGCTGCCGGGTATGATGGCGAGGAAGCCGCCGGCCTGGATGGAGGCACCGAGAACCGCGGACTTCTCTTCCGGCGTTTTGGCCAGCCGGACCTGTTCGGCGATCAGCACCAGCTTTCCGATCATGAAGCTCGCCTGGTATTCGCGCTCTCTGCTACTGTCGGCAAAGGGCGGAAAGGTCGGCAGGACGATCGACAGGATCAGCAGCGGCAGGGTCGCAAGCAGGACGATCTGCGTCCGCACCGACGCTCTTGTCAGTCGCCCCAGCATCAAGCCTTCTCCACTTTGGGCGTGAACAGATAGCCGCCCAGGCGCACGGTCTTGATCAAGGACGGCTGCTGCAGGTTCGGCTCGATTTTCTGCCTGACGCGGCTGACATGCACATCGATGCTGCGCTGCACCGGGCCTGCGGCGCCGGCATGGGTCAGCGCCAGCAATTGTTCGCGCGTCATCACCCGCCCGGGGTTGCGGCAGAAGGCCAGCAGAATATCGAATTCCGCCGTCGTCATCGAGACTTCCAAGCCCTCGGGATCAAGCACTTGCCGGCTTTCCGGGTCGATGCGCCAGCCGGCGAATGTCATGGCACTGCGCTCTTCCTGGCTGGCCCCACCATAGGAGGATCGCCTGAGCAGGCTGCGGACGCGGGCGATCAGCTCACGCGAATTGAAGGGCTTGGTCACGTAGTCGTCGGCGCCGAGTTCCAGGCCGAGGATGCGGTCTATGTCCTCGCCGAGCGCCGTCAGCATCAGGATCGGCATTGGCCCGGATGCCCTGAGCCGACGGCAGATGCTGAAACCATCCTCGCCGGGCAGCATCGCGTCCAGCAGGATCAAGTCCGGCTGCCGGCGTTTCAATAGCCTGTCCATCTCGCTGCCGTTCATCACGGCGGAGGCTTCGAACCCGGCCTCGGTGACAAGTTCGACCAGCATGTCGGCTATGTCGCGATCATCCTCGACGATCAGGATGTGGGCGGCGGTCGTTGGAACGCTCTGGTTTGCTTTGTTGGACATCTGCTGCAACTTCCGCTCGTCGTTCGATTGCGTCTCCACAAAGCATGGACGCCGTCCATTTATGCCGAACGGGTATGTTCGAGACAGCATTATCTCACCCTTTATGATCCGGCAGAATAATCGGCCGACCCATCGGCGCAGCGCTTTCCGGGCTAGACGCGGCCATAAGCAGTCGCGCAAATTCCGGCAACGACACCCTGTCGGCGCGCATCACCTGCCTGATCAGCGGATCGCGCAGAATGTCGGCTATCACTTGAGATCTGTGGTGCATGCGGGTCTCCGGTTCTGCAAGCGTTTTCTTCGGTTCTGCTCGCAGGATCATCCCCGATTGTGCGTTGAGGGGGGTTTTGATTTGTTAAGAGATGTTGCGCCGGTCGGAAACGACCTGAAAATCTCTCGCCTCGAAGACTTCCGCCACGAACTTCTCACCATCGAAGCGCTTTGATCCCGGTGTTTCGGCATCGCTGTCGATGACGGTGAAGACAAACCTCTCAACATTGATGATCGGCAACTGCAGCCTGAGGCTGATTCTGCCGATCATCCATGTGGTCGTCACCACGACATCGAACGCATCTGCGGCAGGAAGTTCTTCGAACGCCGTGTCGGTGTGAATGATTACCGCTTGAATCCTGTGCCCGTCCAACAGCGTCGCCAATCGTTCGGCCGTGCGGCGATTGTCGAGATAGATCAGGACTTTTGGCGGGCTCGAAAAGTGTGGCGTAGAGGCTCTGCGTGTCGTCTGGAACATGGTCGGCTCCGTGGCTGGATCGCCGACAAGTTTGCGGATCAGGCCGCGCACTTCTGTTCCTTTTTGTTAAGATTTGTTGGGACCGATTCCGGCTCGCGCCGCGGGACATAAAACGCAACATTGCGAAACATCACTTAATTTGACTTGGCGGGCTGCCCGGGATGATTTCCGGGAGGGCGGGTGATGTTATTCGCAACAGAGCAAAGGATGTCCCATGGCGACCGCAATCGCAAAATATTCCGTCTCCCTCAGCAGCTTCGACTTTTCAACAGTCCTTCTGGCCGACACGACGACCAAGTCGGACCTGTTCGCGGCAGATTACGACGGCATCGCAGAGCGATTTACCGGCACGAATCTCAGTTACGATTGGACCGGACTGCCGGATGGTGGAACCATTACCGGCTTCCAGATCGTCTCGGATGACGACGGGACCGTGTTCAGCGTCACCGGATTGTCGATTTCCGCAAAGGCGCTCGGCGAGGCGGCCAAATCCGTACTCGACATCGACGACGATCAAGCACTGGTCGCAAGCTTCTTCAAAGGCGCCGACAAGATCACCGGATCGCGCTATATCGATGAGCTGAATGGCTTTTCCGGCAAGGATATCATCAATGGCGGCCGCGGCAGCGACGTGCTGACGGGCGGAGCGGGTGCAGACCATTTCGTGTTCACCAAAGGCTCCGGAGCAGATGTGATCACCGATTTCAATGCCAGGAACAGCGCTTCCGGCCACGACCTCATCGATCTCAGCGGCTACAAGGGGATCGACGGTTTCGCTGACCTGTCGATCCATGATGTCGATGGACATGCGGTCATCGATTTTGGATCGGATCAGGTCGTCCTCGAGGGCGTCAAGCTCAGCGCGGTGGACAAGGCTGATTTCATTTTCTGACCAGCCGTCCTTCACACCAGGAAGGACGGTCGGGAGGAGGCGCCAGCAGGGCGGCGCCTCCTCATTTGCCGGACACGCGGCGCCTGTCGGCCCGCTACGCACTGGTCAAACAAAGTGCGCCGCAGACATTGAGGATCCATCTCACCCTGGCGGGGGCGAAAACCACCACACCCGTGGTCGGGGCGGTGACCAAGGTCGATCTCATGGTCGGGCCGTACAACGCCATACAGACGGCACGCGGCAAGGAGGTAATGTTCTCCGGCTCGGTGAATTGTGCGGTGGAAATCTATGATGCCCAGACAAGCAAACTGCCGGCGGCTTATGTGGCCAAACAATATCACTGGCGATCCAGGACGTCAGTTGCTCTGACCAACCACGAATTGTACTGATGGGCGGGTGACGGCTTCACAAATCACCTCGGCACTCGTCACGCATCGTCGATGCTCAAAGCGCGTAATACGGATCCACGACTCCATCAAAGCCGCACGGGACTATGAGCGAGGCCCCCTGCATTCCATCTGCGGAGAGGTTTACTGCCGCTGAGGTTATCAGCATATCCTGTCCTCCAGCCCCGATGAATGCCGGGCAGGTCGGTTGCGCAAACGGCATTTCGATGGTTCGCGCGAGTTTGCCATGGGGATCGATGCACTCGATTTCCCCTGTGCCCCAGCGGGCATTCCACAGGCAGCCGTTTCGATCCATCACGGAGCCATCGATGCCTCCGGCCCGGCCACGGCCATCATGAAAGACGGTGCAATCGCCCACAACATCTCCGGTCGCCGGGTCGAGTGGAACCCGATGGATAATCCCCTCCCGGGTGTCGGCGAAATAGCCCACGGAGCCATCAGGCGAAAAACAGATCGAATTCGGAATTGTCAGGTTCGAAAACAGCAATCTGGTCTCATTGCCGCGCACCAGATGAATGCAGGCAGCACCCTCCACCGGGTCATGCGCCATGCTGCTGATCCAGATTGATCCGCTTGGATGGGTTCGTCCGTCATTGGTGCGCATGCCGCCCGATTTGCCGCTGTTGACCTTGCTGTGAAGCACCAGTTCGCCGGTTGCGGGATCGCGCAACCACAGTCCCTCATCCATGGCGATAAGCTGGCGGCGATCCGTGGTGATCGCCATCATGCTCGCCATTCCCGGCAGAACGATCTCGGTGAGCTTGCGGCTTTTCATCTCAAGCGTGAATAGCCGGCAGGTCAGAATGTCGAACCACCAGGCCGTGTTCGTTTCCGGATCGTAGCCCGGGCCCTCGCCAAGCTGGCTGGTGGGGACTGCCAGCAGTTCAAATCTCAAAGCCACGTGCGATGACCTGCTCCGTTTGACGATCGAAGACATAGATGGAGCCGAGCTCCGCACGAACCGAAACGTGGTCTCCGGACGCTGGCGCATCGAAGAAGGGATGGCTGACGATCAGGCGTTCCCCGCTTGCCGTCTGCAGATGCAGGATGGTGGTTGCACCGAGTTTTTCGATGATATCGACCATAAGGCCACCATCGGAGCGGTCGAGAGTCAGATGTTCCGGCCTTATGCCAAGCGTGTAGAGGCCATCAGGCAACCGTGTTGCCACATTCATTCCGAGGCCAGCTGAGATCAGCCGGCCGTTGGCGCATTCGGCATCGAGAAAGTTCATCGGCGGCGAACCGATAAAGCCGGCGACAAACTTGTTGACCGGCGACTGATAAAGCTCCATCGGCGAGCCGATCTGTTCGACCTCGCCTTTGCGCAGGACCACAATCCGGTCGGCCAGGGTCATGGCCTCGACCTGATCGTGGGTGACGTAAACGATGGTCGCCTTCAGGCGCTTGTGCAGCTTGGCGATTTCCACCCGCATTTCGCTGCGCAGCTCGGCATCGAGATTGGACAAGGGCTCGTCGAAAAGGATCACTTCCGGCTCTCGGACGATGGCGCGGCCGATCGCCACCCGCTGACGCTGTCCACCGGAAAGCTGTTTCGGCCTGCGGTCCAGATAATCCTCGAGCCGCAGAACGCGCGCCACTTCATCGACCTTCTCGCGAATTTCCCGTTGCGGCCGTTTGCCGATCTTCAGACCGAAACCGATATTTTCGCGCACAGTCATGTGGGGATAGAGCGCGTAGGATTGAAACACCATGGCGATGCCGCGGCGTGCGGCCTCCACATGGGTCACGTCGTTGCCGGCAATCTTCAATACTCCGGAACTGCTTTGCTCAAGGCCGGCAATGGTGCGCAGCAATGTCGACTTGCCGCATCCCGACGGGCCGACCAGGACGCAGAACTCGCCCTTTTCGACATTGATCGTGATATCGCGCAGAACCTTAAGTCCGCCGAACGCCTTGGAAACATTGTTGATTTCAACCGCGGACATGATTGCCTCTACCAATTTGTCAGCGAGCCGTCGCGCCGGCGCAGGAAGGGCGGGTTCCAGTTGAGCGCCTCGGATTTGCGCAACGCCTCTTCATTGACCTCGATGCCGAGGCCGGGCGCGTCGAGAACCGGATATCCATTGCCAACCAGATGATGCTGGGTGGGGAAGATATCGGGATGGTGGAAGCCGAGCGGGCAATTGGGCAGCTGATGCGTCTCGGTGTAGGAGAACAGCGCGGTCGCCGCCGACATATGCACTGTCGCGGCCGTGCAGATGGCGCCCAGCGGATTGTGCGGCATCAGATCGATATAATGCATTTCCGCCCAGCCGATCACCTTCATGGCTTCGGTAAAGCCACCGATATTGCTGACATCGATGCGCAGGTATTGGGTCAGGTTCTCCTCGATATAGGGTGCGGCCTGCCATTTGGAGGAGAATTCTTCGCCGATGGCGAAGGGCACTTCGGTCAAACGCCGAAGCGTGCGATAGGCTTCCGGCGTTTCATCGCGGATCGGCTCCTCGATATAATCGAGCGCGCCTTTCTCCAGCCTGTGGCAGAAAGACGCCGCTTCGCCGACCGACAGCCGATGGTGATAGTCGATGCCCAGCATCAGCCCCATGCCGAAACGCTCGCGGACCGCTGCAATGCGTTTGGCCGTGTCGATGATCGACTCCCGCGGCTCGAAAATGTCCCTGGCGCTATGTCCGGCCACAGGAATGCGAATGCTTGTCCAGCCATCGGCAACCAGCCCCGCCACTTCATCGACCACGGCGGCGGTGAAGGATCCGGCATCGCCCGCGTAGCTTTCCGAATAGCAGCTGGCATAGGCGGGAACCTGTTCCCTATGCTTGCCGCCAAGCAATTGATAAACAGGAAGATTATAGGTTTTGCCCAGGAGGTCGTGAAGCGCGATGTCGATCGCCGAAATCGCAGCTGTGATCACCCGTCCGCCTTCAAAATACTGGCTGCGATAGCATTCCTGCCACAGCCGCCCGATTTCGCGGCAGTCCCGGCCAATGAGAAATTCGGCGAAGTGATTGATGGTCGCAGCCACCGCCTGTTCGCGTCCGGAGAAGCCCGCCTCGCCCCAGCCGATAACACCATCGGTCGACTGGATCTTCACGACCAACTGGTTGCGCGTTCCCACGCGCGCGGCGATTGGCTCTATGGAGCGAATGCGGGCGGGAATGCCCTCCAGCTTTGCCGCGGGCTCTTGGTCAATGGATGCCATCTCGGTCCCCTTGATAGATGTAGGGAACCATTATGCCCGATCAGGGCAAAGCGCAATCATAAAATACACGATATATAACAAATAATGTACTATTTAGTGTTCATTTTTGATCGCGCATGCGAATCTGCTCGTAAAGATGCTGGCCGGCATGCTCGATGTGGGTGCGGATGACATCCGTGGCTTTGGCCGCATCATGGCTGCGGAACGCCTCGATCAGCATGCGGTGCTCCTGGCAGATCGCCTTGTATCGTCCGCGCCCGATCGGCAGGCGCGCGGCAAAGACCCGGAGTGCGGCGCGCTGCCCTTTCCAGAGAGAAATGGCCCGTTTGTTGTAATGAAAGTCGGCGATATAGTTGTGAAAGCTGTGATCGATATCGGTAATGCTGTCCCTGATCGGATCGGCGATGCTTTCCAGCTCGACCTGAATTTTCTCAAGTTCATCTATATGTTTTTCTTCAGAATATTCCGCAAACCAGCCAACGAAATAGGGCTCCAGAATACGCAATATTTCATAGGTATCGCGAACCGTATTGAAATCTATCTGGCAGACCATTGCCCCTTTGTTGGGCTCGAACTCGACATATCCTTCACCCTGCAGAACGCGTAGCGCTTCGCGCACTGGATTGGTGCTTGTTTCATAGCGGGCGGCAAGATCGGATATTTTCAGGCGTGCGCCGCCTGGGAAATGGCCGCTGACAATATCTTCGATCAACCGCGAATAGATATCGTCGCCATCGGTCGCTGTGTCTGAATGCTTGAGCACGTCGTTATCCCTGTTTTGCGGGTCGGACTCTCGTCGTTTCGCGACGCTGTTGCGTCCGCAGTTTCTTGTTTATCATGCATTTTCAGTTCGATTAGATCAAGGACGTCCCCTGAAATTTGCAAATTCGCGTGCGATAATCGCGATTTTGTACCTTTGATCACCGTTTGTGGCGCAGATAGCCGATCAGTCATTCAAAAATAATGTACAATATGTTTGACATCATGTGCAATTCTGTTAATCGTTTGCCCGTCGAGTTCTGAGGGAGGTATCTCATGACATCTGTGAAATCAATTTTGCTGGCCGGCACGATGGCATTTGTGCCAGTGGCGGCATTGGCCAATACCGTGACGCTGGAGATCGCCTCCTGGAAAGGCAATGCGACCGAACCCGCCGGCCTTCCGGAACTGATCAAGAAGTTTGAGGCGGCCAATCCCGGTATCAAGATCAAGCTGACCTATGTCAGCCGGAATGATATCGACACGGCCGTCTCCCCTCGTCTTGCGGGCAGCAATTCGCCGGATGTCGTCATGGCGGATATGTCCCTGATGCGGCGATGGGCGAATGCCGGCCTGCTGAGCGAACTCGACAAGGGCGATTGGTTCGGCAAGATCGACCCGACGCTGCAGGCGGCCCTGTCATCGGCCAAGGGAAATTACGTTTTTCCTCTGGAGGTGATCGGCATCGGCAATTTCGTCAATATGGGCTTGCTCAAGAAGGCAGGTATCGACAAGGCGCCGGCAACGATCGACGAGCTTAAGGCGGATTGCAAAGCGCTGAACGCTGCCGGCATCAAGCCGATGATCATGGCGCCCGGCTTTCCGGCCTCCGTCTTCACCATGGCACAGGGTCTGGCGGCGGGAGAGGCGCCTGCAGCGGACTATGGTTCGGGCAAGATGCGCTTTGCCGACAGCAAGGCATTTGCCGGCGCCCTCGGCGTCGTGAAAGACCTTGAGGACGCGGGTTGCTTCAACGGCAAGGAACAGGCCGGTGTCGACGCATGGTCGACCGGACTTGAGGAATTCAAGGCCGGCCATTTCGCCATGATGCCTCAGGGCGCTTGGAATATTGCGGCATTCAGCAAGGTCGTGGGCCTCGATTACGTCTTCACGCCCTTGCCATCGGCCAAAGCGCCTGGCGTTTCCTTCGATCTCTTCGGGTTTGGCTGGGCTCTGCCGAAGAATTCCGCGCATGCGGACGCGGCGAAGACGTGGATCGACTTCTTCAAGAAGGATGAAAACCTGAAGGTCCTCCTGCAGGGCGAGGCCGCGGGCACCCCGTTTGCCGGCGGCCTCACCGGCACGCCTGCAGTTGCCGCCAGCTATGAGGCTGGCCGTGTCAATGGTGGCCTGATCTGGTATCCGGTTGGTCTCGCGGCGTGGCCGTCGGCGCTGGAAACCGAAATCTTCAGCTCAATGGCCGGTTTCCTCGCCGACACCAAAGCATCGCCCGAAAAGACCCTCGCCAAGTGGGACGATGCCGTGGATGACCAGAAGTAAAGCAGGCGATCAGAACAGACCGGCGTGTCCGGAACGGGCTTGATGCAGAAAGCAAAGACGAGAGGCCTGGCGGCGAAGCTCCGTCAGGCCTCATCGAACTCACGTCATTTGCCGAAAGCGAGGTTGCAGTGAACCGGCAGTTTCAAAAGGCTCTGTTTCTCGTCCCTGCGGTCACCATGCTGACGATTTTCTTCGTCATGCCGCTGCTCGAAGCCTTGCGCCTGAGTTTCACAAATTCCTCCGGCCTCGGCGATTTCGACTATGTCGGATTTGACAATTACGTCAGGATTTTTACGCGGCCAAAATACTACTCCAGTTTCGTAATAACCCTGCAATTCGTAACGCTCGTCGTCGTGCTGCAAACCGCGCTCGGGCTTGGCTTTGCCGCCGCCCTGCATGCGATGCCTGCTATTCGCAATTTTTGCCGCGCCGCGCTTTTCATGCCGGCCATGATGTCCTTCATCGTCGTCGGCTATGTCTGGACGTTTATCCTGTCTCCATTCAGCGGCGGTTTGAACGCGGCTCTTGATACGCTGAGCCTCGGAATGCTCAAGCACGAATGGCTCGGCGATCCCGTAACAGCGCTCATCCTGGTCGCCGTTGCGCATGTGTGGATGTTTACCGGTTACACCTGCGCGATCTTTCTGGCGGGGTTTGCCAATATCCCCACTGATCTGGAAGAAGCGGCGCGATTGGATGGAGCCAGTGCCTGGCAACGCTTTTGCCATATCCAGCTGCCTTTGCTCGCGCCGAGCTTCACGGTCAATATCATGCTGTCGACGATCGGTACCATGAAGGCGTTCGAGCTTCCCTTCGTCATGACCAAGGGCGGGCCTGACGGGGCGACGCAGACAATCGGATGGCAGATCATCCAGACCCTGTTCCAGGACTATCGGTTCGGGCTCGCCAGTGCGCTGTCCGTGGTGCTGCTGGCCGTCGTGCTGATGGTCGCCTTTGTGCAAAACCACGTCTTGCGCCGCCGGGAGGATCTGCTTTGAACAACGTGCTGAGAACCTCGCTGCGGCTCCTGCGTTACACGATCGTGCTCGGTCTTGTCGCCATCATGATGCTGCCGGTCGCCTATATGCTGCTGATGTCGTTTCGCACCGGCCAGGAGATCGTCAATGCACCGCTGGCATTGCCCGAGCACTGGCATTTCGAAAACTACGTCAATGCCTATGAAAAAATGTCCTATCTGCGCAGCATTCTCAATTCCCTCGGCATCACCTTGGTGGTGACGCTCGCCGTCTCTTTTATCGGAGCGCTCGCCGCCTATCCGCTGTCGCGTTCGAAGAGCCGGCCGACGCAGATATTGATCTCGCTTTTGTCTCTGTGTCTGGCGACACCATCCTTTGTGACGATCACGCCGATCTACGAACTATTCGCAAAGATCGGTCTTCTCGATTCCTATGCCGGGATTATCCTGGCATTCACCGCACTCAACCTGCCTTTGGCCGTATTTTTCTACACCAGTTTCATCCGGGTCATCCCCAGGGAATTGGAAGAGGCGGCGGAGCTCGATGGCTGCTCGCCTTTTCAGGTTTTCTGGCACGTGATCAGACCCTTGCTCGGTCCGGCGACGGCGACGTTGTCTCTCTTCGTCATGCTCATGGTTTGGAACGACTTCATCTACCCCCTGCTGCTTTTGACCGACGACAAGAAATTTACGGTGATGATGAGCGTTTATCACGTTGTCGGAAACCATAACCTCAATCCGGAAGAGCTGTTTCCGGCCGCCGTTTTGGGCTCATTGCCGCTATTGGTTCTATTCCTCGTGTTCCAGCGGCGGATCGTCAGCGGCATTACAGCAGGAGCAGTCAAATGAGTGAGCAAAGCGGGCTAGTCGGCAAGACTGTCGTCGTGACCGGGGCAGGAGCCGGAATCGGCCTCGGCATAGCCCAGGCATGCGTTGAGGCCGGCGCGCATGTCCTCGGCGTTTCCTTGCGCGCCGAGGAGGCCGACGCCGTCAAACGCGCAGGTGCCGATTTTTTGCAGATCGATGTCGGCAACCCCGAGAGCATCGATCTCCTGGCGGGGGAAATCAGGCAGCGCTTCGGCGCGCTCGACGGTCTCGTCAACAATGCTGGCGTCACCATTGAAAAGCCGTTTCTGGAAATGCCGCTCGAAGAGCTCGATCTTATGTGGCGTGTCAACCAGCGCTCAGTATTCCTGGTCTCGCAGAGATTGGTGCCGCTGATGCGCAAACCTGCCTCCATCGTCAATATTGGCTCCAACCACGCCCGGGCGACCCTTGCCGGATATGAGATGTATGCCGCAACGAAAGGCGCTATCGTTTCCATGACGCGCGCCATGGCCTGGAGCCTTGGACCATCCGGCATCCGCGTCAACGCCCTTTGTCCGGGATTGACCAGAACCGAGAAAATCGCCGCGCTTGAGGCCGCCGATCCCGTTCTCGGGCAGCATTTCCGGCAAGCCCATGCGACCGGCACCTATAACAGTGTCGGCGACGTCGGAGCGCTGGCGGTCTTTCTTCTTTCCGATCGTGCTCAGGCCCTGAGCGGCAGTGAAATTATCGCCGACCAGGGCATGTCGAGCAGACTTGGCGCGTTTTGAACGCAAATTTCGACTGCAACAAGTCGAGCTAGATCAAGCTTGCCGCAGCTCTCGATCCACTGCATCAACACTTCTGAAATGATGCCTGAAAATCACGGTAGGATCGTCGGCGACGACGACGGCGACGATCATTTCAACATCAAGAGCGAAGCGACCGCAAACCGGGAGCCCTCACCTTTAACGCTAACGCGCGGCAAATTTGACAGCGTGTGGCAAGTGCGTTTTGCAGCGGGCTTCGGTCGCGTTTAGTCGTTCCGCACGCAAGCATCCCCCGGCAAAGAGCCGGGGTCTTCCGCAGACGCTAGAATTGAGCACTCGGGCGCACGCAATCTTAACGGCTTCATGCCATGATTTGCCGATCGCTCTATTTTTTCAGTGAGTTGCAATGGAAAAGCCATCGCATGACGCGACGCCCGCAGTCCTCGAAGCCTTGCGGCTGGAGGTGGACAGCTTGCTGGAGCGCTTTCCATGGTCGCTCCGCTTCACAAAGCCGGTTGAGGCCATTTATCGCGTCGACACCTGTCTGCCCCGTGCGAAAACTCGGCTTTTGACGACGCTTCTGGGCCTGCTCTTCTCGGTCTTCTCCCTGATCAATATCGCCACGCTGGCGCCGGACAGGCTTGCGGTCGCGATTCCACTGGTCCTTGGCAATGCGGTGCTATGGTCGGTCACGAGCTTTCTGATCCTTCGTCAATGCCCGCCGTTCTGGATTCAGGACAGCATCGAAGTTGGAATATCCTTCACGACGGTTTCGATCCTAAGCTTCGTCAACGTGACAGCGATCGCGCCGGATTCCGTGCACATGGTCTACGGAATCATCATTGCGATCATCTATCCGAACGTCATAAACAGAATACGTCCGGAGTTCGCCATTCCGATTACACTTTGGTGTATCGCTTCCGTCATCTTCACGGTGACACATCAATCCGCCTTTCCGGCTGCTGCCTACGGCACCGCAATTAGCCAGATCGCGATGTTGGCGCTCGCGACTTCGGTCGCCAACTATCTCTTGGAGAAGTACACGAGGCGTACATATCTCGTCTCTCTGAAATCCGAGCTGCGCGAAAAGTTGCTCCATGTGGCAAACATAGAGCTCGATCGCATTTCCCGACTCGACCCGCTGACGGGCCTTGCCAATCGCCGCGAAATGGACCGCTATCTTGGCGAGGCTGCAGAAAGGGCGCAACTGAACGGTTCGGGGATTGCGGCACTGCTGATCGATGTCGATCACTTTAAATATTTCAATGACCAATACGGCCATTTGGAGGGTGATGCCTGTCTTCAGGCAGTGGCGGGCATTGTGCGCGATTGTGCGCCGGAAGGGCAGTCGCTTGCTGCACGATATGGTGGCGAGGAATTCGTAGTCCTACTGTCAGATGCTGCGCTCGATGAGGCCCGACTTCTCGCCGAACGCATCCGCCGAGCGATCAGGTCGGTGCAGATCCCCCATGAGCGTTCGAATTTCAAGGTGGTCACTGTCAGTATCGGGCTCCACAGTATCGCCGGCAGGGAATGCCGGTTTGCCTCGGATCTCCTCAAGGGAGCGGATCAGGCGCTCTACGAGGCGAAGCGTGCAGGGCGCGACAGGATCGCACCATCGTTCCTGGTGGACGTCAGCGATCTGGACGCTATTAGCCGAGTGTGACTGCCAGGGCTCATCTGTCAAATCGGATGCGTCAGGATACCCCTCCAGGTGCCTCAGCCTGCAAGCCGAAAATACCGTAGAGATTGATGGCAGCGGCCGCCTTTGGACTCGTCATCCGATGCGAAGGCCGCCCATACCGTCAAAGACCCGCTGATGCAGCGCGGGGTCGTGGTTTTCGTCGAAGCCAAGCACATATGCGGTCGGTCACATTGCGGCGGGAGCCCTTCGGAACGCGCCTGGATAGTCGAGCACAAGACCATGCCCATCGATTTCAAGTTCGGCGGCAAAGCCACTCGACAGGCCCTCATAGCGGTAACGCCGATGTGGCGTCAGGCAGGTGTAGCGTTGTTCGGCACGTCGGGGCAGAAAATACCCTTCGATCTGATCGGGCAGCGGCACATAAGCGACTGCAATATCCCGGCTTTCACGTTCCCCCAGCTTCAGCCTCTTTATCGGGAGCGTGTTCGTTGCCGGCGTGATCCCGATATCGACATCAACACAGCCGTCGAGTGCTGGTATTGGCTCGTTCCCGATGAGATCGTGCCAACGTCCTTCGCCATCAGATTCGACGTGCAATCGAGGGCCATCGACATATCCGACACGAACCTCCCGCGTCCTGAAGGCAGCATCCGTGCGAACGAAGTAATGCCCTCCATGAGTTCCGGCGACCACTCCCTCAAGGGTCAGGCCGTTATCGTCCTGGCGACAGACACAATGTTCAAGACCTTCATCGTCCCAATCGCGCCAACGAACGACAGCCTTCATCGATGCCTCCCATGTGAACATTAAGAGAACACTATAAAGAGGCTGAATGTCTGTAAAGGGCTCGTCACGTCGATCGCCGCCATCCGAAGACAACTGACCGTCGCACTCTCTCACAGCCTTAAACGATGTCCAGGCTGCTCCAGGAGCAATGATCCACGGAAAGCGTAAACTTATGACGCAGTAAGATTAGACCAGCGCCTCCATCTTGCCGGCTGCAGGAATATTCGGCGCCGTCTTGTTGTCGACGATCACCAGATCGAATTTGCCGTCGTCCTTGCGCCGCCATTGGCCGCCGACCAGCTGTGTCTTGGTGACGTTCTTGGCCGCGAAAGGCGGAACACCCTGACCGTTCCAGACGATGTGGCCAACCATGGTCTGGACATCCGATTTCGCGATTGCCTCGGCGACGGCATCGGCATCAGTGATATCGTCGACCCGGCCCATGACATTGGTCGCCATTTCGAACAGCGAATGGATGAAGCCGATCGGCTGGGTCCAGGGCCTGCCGGTCTTGGCGGTGAAATCCGCTGCAAGCTCGGCGGCCGTCTGACCGGTGAGCGATGACTTGAACGGATGCTGCGCCGACCACCAGACTTCCGAGGAGAGATTGTGGCCGGCGGGGCCAAGCGTCTCGACCGATTGCGGAAAGAGGATGGCTTTCGCCACCGTCACCGCCTTGGGGTGCAGGCCCTGCTGCTTGGCCTGGTTCCAGAAGGTGGTGAAATCCGGTGGGATGACGACACCGGTGATGATCTCGCAATTGCCGCCCTTGAAGGCGTTGACCTGGGCGGTGAAATCGTCGGTGAGGTCCTGATAGCGGCCGGGATCGAGGAGATCGAAGCCCACGGCGCTGAGGCCGGGCTTGAGGCCGACCTTGGGATCGCCCCAGGCGTTTCCATCGGCATCGTTGGGGAACAAGCCGCCAACCTTTTTGTTGCTTTCGAGCTGGCTCCACATATTGGTGAAGACGGCGATGACATCCTCCAGCCCCCAGAAATAGTGATAGGCGTATTTGAACGGTTTCCAGCTCGACGGATCGCCAGGATTGCTCTGCTGGCCGATAAACCAGGGCTGCCATGGCGCCTTTGTCGAGATGCAGGGCATTTCCTCGGCTTCGCAGGTGGTGGCGACCGGATTGGTGTTTTCCGGCGTCGAGGCGACCAGCATCAGGTTGATCTTGTCGGAAACGATCAGCTCCTTGGCGACTTCGGCAGCCCGGTTGGGGTTGGACTGGCTGTCCTTGACGACGATGTCGAAATTCTTGCCGGCATCGGTGGCAAGGAAAGCCTTGATATTATAGGCGTCGCTTTCGGCGAAGCCGGCGAGCGGGCCGGTCTGCGGGCTGACATAGCCGATCTTGATCTTGGCGTTGCGGGCAATCGCCGGCGCGGCAAGCCCGCCCAGCGACAGGGTGAGGCCGGTCGCGGCCGTGGCCTTCATTAATTTTCTGCGCGTGATCATGTGTTCCTCCCTTTGTGATTTATACGCGTTGGGTCACGTCTCAATCATGCTGCAAGCCTCTGGAATGGCGTCTGGCCTTTGGCGAGATCCGACAGGATGGCGCCGACGGCCGCCGCCTCCATGTCGGATACCTGGTGCGCCCGGCCGGGAAACAGTTCGCAACGCAGTTTGGCCCGCGCCTTGCCGAGCGCCTCCGATGCCGCGGCGAAGGCGGTTACCGGAACCCATGGATCGTCGTCCGAGCCGGTCAGGTAGACGGGCATGTTGTCAAGATCGGCATGCGGCCGCTCGTCGTTCTGCAGGCCGACGCGGCAGCCGGTGAGGTTGACCATGGCGCCGTTCCAGGGACCGTAGCGCATGGCATATTCCAGCGTCAGGCAGGCGCCCTGGCTGAAGCCGCCAACCAGGACCGGCTTGTGGAGCCCGCCCAACTGCCGGAATGCGGAGACGATCCCATGGATATAATCAAGCGATGCGCCGAGCTGCTGGCGCGTTACGTCGTTGAGCGGGTCGGTGGCGCGCGCAGCGTACCAGCTGTTGTTCTCCGCCCGCGGCAGGGCGAAGGCGACGCCGTCGGCAGCAAGCTTGTCGACGACCTGCGCGATCATGTCCTCCGGCGACTGCGTGCGGCCGTGGACGAAGACGCAGAGCACTTTGGCGTCTGCCGGCAGCACTCCGGCTTGCAGGGGTTTGAGATGGCTGCTCATGGCCGTGCTCAGAAGTTCGCAGGCTCGAGACCGGCCATCAGTTCTTCCTTGCGGTCCTGGAACCAGGGCGGGAAAACCAGGGTCGTGCCGATGGCGCCCACTGGTTCGTCCAGCGCCCAGCCGCCTTCGACCGACCAGGCGATCTCGAACAGCGCTCCGCCCGGCGAGCGCACATAGCAGGACTTGAAATAGTTGCGGTCCTTCTGGTCGGAGACGTCGGTGAAGCCGAGACCTTCGATATGCGCTTTGAGCTTGAGCTGGTTTTCCTCATTGCCGGTGTTGAGCGCCAGGTGATGGATGGTGCCGCCGGCCAGCGTCCAGGTGCCCTGCGGACCGGAGGCCTCGTGCAGGACCTCGACCATGCTCGACGGACCGCCCGGATTGGGCACCGAGAACATCAGTCCCTCGTCGGAGTCGGCTTCCTTCTTCATGCCGAGACCGACGGTGAGGAAATCGTCCATCGACGTGCGGTCGAAGACGGCTATGGCTGCACCATAGATGCCCTTGATGCCATGGTCCGGCCCGATCCCGTGGGCGGCATTGGTGATCGGCTCGCGGCTGTCGGCGGGGCTTTCCACCAGTTCGTGATGGATGCCGCAGGGATGGGTGAGTGCCACGCGCGTCAAGCCGAAGCGGCTGGTCTTGGTGGCCGATATGCCCCTGCCGTTCAGGCGATCGACCCAGAACTGCGCGGCGCCGACCGGAATGGAAAGCTGGATGATCTTCGACTGGTTGGTGCCCCGCTTGCCAAAAATGCCCGGCTTGCGGAAGGGGAAGGTGGTGACGATGGTCGACGGGTCGCCATTCTTCGAGCCGTAATAGAGATGATAGACGGGGATGACGCCGTCAAACAGCACTGTGCGTTTGACCGAATGCAGGCCGAGCGTCTTGGTGTAAAAATCGTAGTCGTCCTGCGCGCTGTCAGTGCTCATTGTCAGATGGTGGTAGCCGGATATCAACGACATTGTTTGGTCTCCTCCAAGTGTAGTCGAGCGGATCCTAAGGTGATCCATAGGCAAAGAATTTTGCTAAGTGTCCTGAATATGGGCTGGCGAAACGCCCCTCGGCGGATGCAGGCAAGCAAGCTGCATCCCCAACGCGGCCACCGATCAGTCGCAACTCCTCCCAAAGCAGATCGACTATACAGGCCATGCGCCGCCTTGTTGATAAAATTGCTCATACTCGGTATAGCGATTTGTTATGAAGATCGACGAGCGGCATCTTGTCCAACTGGCGACGGTGGTTGAAACGGGCGGCGTCACCGAAGGGGCGGCGATGCTGGGGATGAGTCAGCCCGCTGTTTCGCGCACGCTCTCGATGCTGGAACACCGGATCGGCGAACCGCTCTTCGTTCCCGGCAAGCGGCCGCTGCAAGCCACGCCGCTCGGCCAGCAACTCGCGATCCAGGGGCGCTCCATTCTGGCCGCCTCCCGCAAGGCGGTGGAGATCGTGCGCAGCTACCAGTCCGGCGCTTCGGGGCGGGTCAAGGTCGGCGGCGTGCCCTTCTTCATGGACGCGGTGATTTCGAACATGGTCGCTTCGTTCCAGGTCCGCGAGCGCGACATCATGGTCGAACAATCCTATGGCAACATGCCGGATCTGCTGAACGAGCTCGATTCAAGCCAGATCGACATGGCGATCACGCCGATCGGAAGCGCCGACCTGAAGCCTGATTTCGAATTCCAGCCAATCCTTCCGGGACGCAACGTGCTCACCTGTGGCGTTGGCCACCCGCTGCTCCGTAAGCGTAGACTGACGATCGACGATATTGTCAAATATCCATGGGTGGCACCGCTGCCGGGTTCGCCTTTGGTGCTCGATCTGCACAATATCCTGATCACGCTCGGCATAAGCGAATTGTCGATCCGCTACTCCGGAGGCTCCCTGCTCTCGGTCATCAACTACATTGCCGCGACGGATGCGCTGGCGATCCTGCCGCATTCCGTCGTCTTCTCCTTTCGCAAGGAGAACAAGATATCCATCGTACCCGTCGACATCCCGCAGCCGGAACGCACGCTCGGTATCATCACCAAGCGCAAGACCTACCCCAATCCCGCCTGCCGCAAGCTCCAGGAGCACATCGCCAGCGAGTTCATGGACTTGAGAAAGGTGATCGAACGTCATGAGAAATCGATCGTCTGGGGCCAGGGGCCGTTCCTGCCCGAACGGGAACGCAGCGGCAATGCGGAGTGAGCGCTCGCTCGTTTCGACTTCATCTGCACGGGGAATTCATCGTCGCGATGAGTCAGTTCAGCGGGATCGACTGGCCATCGTGCGCTGATCGCAGCTTCTTTGATTGACGATCCACGAGGCTTGATGATTTCAGCAACTCGATTTGATGAATTCATAAAAACATTGTCGCTAACCGTTTAGCACGACCCGTAGCATATTTTTAAAAATATAAATTTATCAGGCACTTATTACAGCCAAGCGAACGAAGAGCGCAGGTCCGTAAAAACAATTTGACGGCATTTCCGACCTGTCTCTAAGTTGCTCAAGGTTTCGATCAGGAATGACTTGGGAGGTGAATTCCACGAACGAACCGATGATCCACCCCAAAGGGATTTGCATTGGCGGTTCGCGACATCGCACGCGGGATGACCGAGAACGGACAAGGCGGCTGCCTTGGCAATAAAACGGGCGAAGGTCTTTTTGCCTGTCTGTCGGTCAGCCTTCTCCGCGCACGATTTTGTAGCATTTTTGTCGACTTAACAGATCTTGAGCGGACTCCAATCTCAGCTCGGGCTCAAAGGGGAATCCGTTGCCTTTCGACAGCGGGCCACACGGATTTCTATCGGGTTGCGCAGAGCCGAGCTGGCCATGCGAGATGAAATTACATGGGAGAAAGCATGTCGCCTCAGGAAATGTTCGACGTCACGGGCAAATCGATTATCGTCACCGGCGGCGCAAGCGGGCTGGGCCGTGCCTATGCCGAGGTGATGGCTGAAAACGGGGCCAGGGTCTGCATCTTCGATCTAAACCAGCAGGGCATTGATCAAACCGTGGCAGCCCTGGGCAAAGGTAACGCCGAGGTCTGGGGCCAGCAGGTCGATGTCACGGATCGCAAACGCATGGCTGACGCCTTCGACGCCGTGGCCGAAAAGCACGGCAGGATCGACGTGGTGTTTGCCAATGCGGGCATCGACGCCGGTCCCGGCTTTCTCACCCCCGAGGGCGAGCGCAATCCCGAGGGAGAAATCGACAATCTCGACGACGACCATTGGGACAAGGTCATCGCCACCAACCTGACCAGCGTCTTCAACACCGTCAAGCTTGCCGCCAGGCACATGAAGCGCACCGGCGGCGGCAAGATCATCGCGACCTCGTCGATTGCGGCAATCTACAATGACGGCATTATCGGAACGCCCTATCTGCCCGCCAAGGCCGGCGTCGCCCATTTCGTCCGCCAGGCCGCGATGGAACTCGGCCGTTACAACATCCTGGTCAACGCCATCGCGCCCGGCCCATTCATCACCAACATAGCCGGCGGGCGCATGCGATTTGCCGAAGATCGCAAGGCATTCGACATGTGGTCGCCGCTTGGGCGGGTGGCCGAGACATCCGAGATCAAGGGGCTCGCACTCTATCTCGCCTCACCGGCTTCATCCTACGTCACCGGCTCGCACATCGTCATCGACGGCGGACTGTCTCTGCGTCCGGCGGAGGACGCAATACGTTTCATACCGCCGTCGCGGGAGGCGACGGCGTAACAAGTACAATCGGGAGGAGGAACCCAATGCGCATTATCAACACATCCGACATCCTACGGGGTGCCGCATCGCGCCGCACCGTGCTGAAAAGCATCGGCGCCGGCGCCGCCACGCTGGCAATGCCCAGCATCCTGCGGGCTGAGACGGCCGAGACAATTAAGGTCGGCTATGTGAGCCCGATGACCGGACCACTCGCACCGTTCGGCGAAGCCGACGGGTACACCGTCGAAAAGATCAAGGCACTGCTGGCCGGCGGCATCACTAACAACGGCAAGAAATACAATATCGACATCATCGTCCAGGACGCTCAATCCAATCCCAACAAAGCGGCCGAACTGGCGGGCAACCTGATCCTCAACGACGAAGTGAATCTCATCGTTCCGGCCTCGACGACGGATGTCAACAACAACGTCGCCGACCAGGCCGAACTCTATGGCTGCCCCTCCATTTCCGCCGGCTCTCCCTGGCAGGCCTTCATCATGCCGCGCGGCGGCGCCGACAAGGCCTTCGAATGGAACTACCATTTCTTCTGGGGCCTGGAAGACGTGCTCGCCACCTATGTCGGCCTGTGGAAATCGGTCGAAACCAACAAGAAGGTCGGCATGCTCTTCCCGCAGAATGCCGACGGCGAGACCTGGGGCAATCGCGACTACGGCCTGCCGCCGACCGTCGAAAAAGCCGGTTTCCAGACCGTGATCCCCAGCATGTTCCAGCCGCGCACCAATGACTTCTCGGCCCAGATCGCCGAGTACAAGGCACAGGGCTGCGACATTATCGGCGGCATCGCCTATCCGTCCGACCTCAAGACCTTCATTACCCAGTGCAGCCAGCAGAACTACAAGCCCAAAGTGGTCACCGTGGCCGCCGCCCTGCTCTTCCCTTCGGGCATCGAATCCATGGGCGCGCTGGGCAACGGCATGTCGACCGAAGTCTGGTGGACACCGGCTTTCCCCTACAAGTCGTCGCTGACCGGCCAGACCAGCGCAGACATTGCGCAAATCTGGGAAAAGGACGTCGGCAAGGAATGGATCCAGCCGCTCGGCTATGCGCATGCGATCTGGGAGGTGGTAGCCGACATCCTCAAGCGCTCCGCCGATCCGCGCGACCGCACCGCCAACCGCGACGCCGCCAAGTCCATCAATCTCGATACACTCGTTGGCAAGATCCAGTTCACCGGCAAGCCGCATCCGAACATCTGCAAGACGCCGATCTTTGGCGGCCAATGGGTCAAGGGCGCAAAATATCCCTATGATCTGAAGATCGTCGACAACGCGCTCTATCCGGACGTGCTGAAGCCGGAGCAGAAAATGGAGCTGATCAGCGGGACCTGATGGGAGAAGCAGCATCCGCATGAATGACCAAGTGCTTTTGCAGGCAGAGGGTCTTTGCAAATCCTTCGGAGCCATCCGCGTTATCCACGAGGTTGGCTTCGAGGTTCGCGCCAATGAGGTCCTGGGCGTTCTGGGACCGAATGGCGCAGGCAAGACCACACTTTTCAATCTTATCAGCGGCGACCTGAGGCTCGACGCCGGGGAACTCCTGTTCTCCGGCGCCGTGCTGCAACACGAGCCGCCCTACAGGCGCTGCCAACGCGGCATCGGCCGGACCTACCAGATCCCCAAGCCCTATGGCGCCATGACCACATTCGAAAACCTGCTGGTCGCGGCGATGTTCGGCGCCTCACGCTCCGAACGGGATGCCTATGATCACTGCGCGGCGATCCTCGACGATTGCGGGCTCGGTGATAAAGCCAATGTGCCTGCGGGATCGCTGACGCTCCTCAATCGCAAGCGGCTGGAAATGGCCCGTGCGCTGGCCACCAACCCAAAACTCCTGCTGCTCGACGAGATTGCCGGCGGGCTGACGGAACATGAATCCGGCGAACTGGTAAAGCTCGTTAAACGCGTCCGCGAGCGCAATGTGACTGTTATCTGGATCGAGCACGTGTTGCACGCCGTCATGGCCGCCGCCGACCGGATGATCGTGCTGAACTTCGGTGAGAAGATTGCCGAGGGTGCCCCGCAGGAGGTCATAGCCGACCCGAATGTCCGCCGCGTCWATATGGGGATTGAAGCATGACGGAGGCCAAACCCATCCTGTCTACGCATGGATTGATCGCCGGATACGGCGATTTCCAGGCTTTGTTCTCCGTCGACATCGACATCGCGCCGGGCGAGACGGTGGCGCTGATCGGCGCCAACGGCGCCGGCAAATCCACCTTCCTGCGCTCGATCATGGGGCTCCAGCCGACGGCAAGGGAGATGATCCGCCACAATGGCGAGCCGGTCGGCGGCTCCAAGCCGCATGTCATGGTCAAGCGGGGTTTCGCCATGGTGCCGGAAGGTCGGCGGCTGTTTGCCGGCATGAGCGTCGAGGATAATCTCAAAGTGGCGATCGATCACGCCCGCGCCGCCGGCGTCGATGCTACAAGATGGACGCTGGACCGGGTTTACCAGCTTTTCCCGGCCTTGCCGGCGATGCGCAGGAAAGCGGTGGAAAAAATGTCCGGCGGCCAGCAGCAGATGGTGGCGATCGGCCGCGCGCTGCTTGCCCAACCGTGCGTTCTGCTCTGCGATGAGATTTCCCTGGGGCTGGCGCCAAAGGTGATCGGCGAGATCTACGAGGCGCTACCTTCGATCACCAGGGCCGGCACCGCCATCATCCTCGTCGAGCAGGACGTGGAGCGGGCACGGGCCGCATCGGACCGGCTCTACTGCATGCTCGAAGGCCGTATCACCCTCTCCGGCAAATCTGCCGACATCAATCGCGACAGTATCGCGCGCGCATATTTCGGAGCCGGCCATGCAATGGGTTGACGCACTCATCCAGGGGATACTGCTCGGCGGCATGTATGCCCAATATGCGCTCGGCATGGCGCTGATGTTCGGCGTCATGCGGATCGTCAACATCGCCCATGGCGACCTCGTCATCCTGATGGCGCTGATCGGCATTTCGCTCGCGGCCCTGTTCGGTTTCGGGCCTTTCACGCTGATCCTGATGCTGGTGCCGCTTGCCGCGGCTGTCGGCTGGCTGCTGCAGCGGCTGATCCTCAACAAGGTCGTGGGCGACGATCCGCTGCCGTCGCTGATCGCCACTTTCGGCCTGTCCATCGCCCTGCAGAACCTGATGCTGCAAATCTGGTCCGCCGATACGCGGTCGCTGCCCGGCGGCGGCATCGAGGCGGCCTCGGTGAATATCGGCGGCGTCTATCTCGGCGTCCTGCCGATCCTGGCACTGGTCCTGGCCGTCGCGCTCACCGGCGGTCTCGACGGCCTGCTGCGCTATAGCCGCTTTGGAAGGGCGCTGCGCGCCGCCTCGGCCGACACGGAAGCCGCCGCCATGACCGGCGTCAACCCGCGCACCGTCTACGCCGCAGCGACGGCGATCGCGGTGGGTATCCTGGGCCTCGCCGGTGTGTTTCAGTCGCTGCGCTCGACCGTGTCGCCTGCGGACGGATCGGCGCAGCTGATCTACGCCTTCGAGGCGGTGATCATCGGCGGCATGGGTTCGATCTGGGGCGCCTTTCTCGGCTCGATGGTGCTGGGCATCTCGCAAGCGATCGGCTTTCGCGCCGATCCCGGCTGGGGCATCCTCGCCGGCCATGTCGTCTTCCTGCTCGTGCTCGCCACAAGGCCGCAAGGCCTACTTTCCAAGAGGTATAAATGAGCGAGGCAACCGTTTCCGCCGCCCTTTCCGAAACCATTTCGTCCGCGCCGTCCAAAGTCCGGATCGAGCGGCAGACGCTGTCGAGCCGCATCGCCCAGACCATCGCCGTCATGGCGCTGATCTCCGTATTCGCCATGCCGTGGTGGGCGGGTTCCGGCACCATCCGCCAAGTCGTCGAGCTCTCCTGCTACATCGCCGTCGCGCAGATGTGGAACCTGCTCGCCGGCTACGCGGGCCTGGTCTCGGTCGGCCAGCAGGCCTTCATGGGTGTCGCCGGCTACACGCTGTTCGTGCTGGCGCTGAATTTCGGCATCAATCCGTTTGCGGCCGTGGCGCTTTGCCTGGCGGTGCCGGCCGCGCTCGCCGTGCCGGCCTATGGCCTGCTGCATCGGCTCGATGGCCCCTATTTTGCCATCGGCACCTGGGTGATCGCCGAAGTCTTCCGGCTGTTCACCTCCAATCTCGGCTATGTCAATGCCGGGGCCGGCCTGACGCTCCGGGTCATGGCGAAGTACAGCCTGCACCACCGCGAAATCGCCATGATGACGTTGTGCGGCCTCATGCTGCTTATCACCGTCGGCGGCACCTACTGGCTGCTACGTTCGCGCCATGGACTAGCCCTGACCGCCATGCGGGACAATCCGGTCGCGGCGGAAAGCCAGGGGGTCAATGTCAAGCGGCTCAGGTTTCTGATCTACATCGCTGCGGCGATCGGATGCGGCCTGGCAGGCGCGATCTATTCGATGTCACAGCTGCGCATCACCCCGCCCTCGGCCTACGATCCGAATTGGGCGTCCATCAGCATTTTCATCGTCATGGTCGGCGGCATTGGCTCGATTGAAGGACCGATCATCGGCGCGCTGATCTATTTTGTCGCCGATCGCTTCTTCAGCCAATATGGGGCAACCTATATGGTCGTACTCGGTGTGCTGACCCTGCTGGTGGCGCTCTATGTCCGCGGCGGGCTGTGGGGCGTGTTTTCCCGGCATGTCGACGCACCGTGGTTCCCCACGGGTCGCAAGCTTTTGAGATCATAGGAGAAGATCATGCTGGCCGCCCTGTTCGACAAGATCGGCGAACCGCTTCGCATCGCCGATGCCGAGGACCCAAAACCGAAGCGCGACAGTCTGCTGATCAAAGTCTGCCGCTGCGGCATCTGCGGCAGCGACCTGCACATGACCGAGGATCCGGTCTTCGGCGTACGCGCCGGCGATATCCTTGGCCACGAATTCTCGGGCGAGGTGATCGAGGTTGGATCGGACGCCGGCGGCTTCAAAGTGGGCGACCATGTATCGGTGGCGCCGAACAGCGGCTGCGGCCACTGCATGAGCTGCCTTGCCGGCGATCCCGCCTGGTGCTCTGAGATGGTGCTGATCGGCGGCGGCTATGCGCAATATACTGCCGTTACCGGCCGCCAGTGCCGCAAGCTTCCGGTCGGGATCAGCGCCGCCGATGGCGCTCTGGCCGAGCCGTTGTCGGTGGCGCTGCACGGCCTGATGCAGGCAAAGATGCAGCAGGGCGACAAAGTGCTGATCGTCGGCGCCGGCGCGATCGGGCTTGCCGTCGCCTTCTGGGCCCGGCGGCTGGGTGCGGGCCGTGTAGCGGTAACCGACCTGCACAGCTTWCAAGAGCAACGAGCAATGGAACTCGGCGCCAGCGCCTTCGTCGCCTCGGATGCCGAGCTTCAGCCGAACATCGAAACAGCGCTCGGTGGCCAGCCTGACATCGTCTTCGAATGCGTCGGCAAGCCGGGCCTGATCGATCATTGCATCGGCCTCGTCCGGCCGAGAGGCAAAGTCGTCGTGCTCGGCCTCTGCACACCGCGCGACCATCTCGACAGTTTCCGAGCGATCTCCAAGGAGGTCACGATCATCATGTCGGTTTTCTTCAACATGCATGAGTTCCAGACAGCCATCGATGCGCTCGATGCCGGTCGCTACGCGCCGCAACACCTGATATCGGAAACCGTGCGGCTCGCCGACATGCCCAGTGCCTTCGAAGCGCTTCGACGGCGGACGACGCAGTGCAAGGTCCTGATCGATCCGTTTGGCTCGTGATCCTAGAAATTGCGACCTAAGTCAAAGTCGGCCAACAGTCCGAAAGTGCGATCCAGACCGGCTAGATAAGCGTCTGCTTGATAGCGCCCAAACATGTCTTCGGAATCGGCGTGGATTTCGAGTAGATGACGCTCGGCCAAACGAGAAAGGCGATATTCACCCATTACGCGGGATGCGAGCGTGAGCGCGGGCAAGAATATCGGTCATCGTTGCATTACTCGGCGTCGTCGCATCCAGATGCGTCAGGCAAGCTCGGAACCGAAGCAACTGCTCGTCTCGCGGCAAGGCAGCCCATGCCGCAAGCTCGGCCTCGGTCGGAGTGGCCGATGGCATAATATCTGTGGGTAGGTCCGAAGCAACTGTCATGCTGGCAGTGTGGCATAAGCTGTGAAAACTGCCACCTCTTCCCTTGTCCCCTGTTCGATCCTTGTCGGAGGCGGGATTGAACCCTAGCGCCAATTCCGCGAGATCGCCGACCTAGCCGGCGTCTTTGGCATTGACGCGATAGGCGAGCTGTGGCCGCGTCAGGCCGAGAAGCCGAGCGGCGGCCGAGAGATTGCCGCCGGCGCGTTTGAGTGCGGACTCATAGGCGGCCTTTTCGAGCGTCGAGATTGAAAATCCACCGTTCTCGATCGCCCGATCCAGCACGCCCTCCAGGCCGTGACCGGCGTCGCCGACCGCTGTGGCGCGATCGCAGAATCGGTCGAGCTGTGCTTCGATTTCCTCGGCGAGAACCGGTCCGCTGTGGGGACGAGCAGCCAGCACGGCTGCAAGCACATTGCGCATCTGCCGGAGGTTGCCGGACCAGGCCGTGCGTTCGATCAGTTCGGCAGCTCCAGGGTCAAGCCCGGGTGCGTTTATGCCGATCTTGCAGGACAAGATGGCCATCATCTCGCGCGCCAGGGACAGGCGATCGCTCTTCCGTTCCGCCAGCGTGGGCATGCGAACCATGACCGTCGCGAGGATGGAACGCAATTCGGGAGACAGTCCGGATGCGTCCAGCGGTCCGTCATGATCGAGCAGGGCGATCAGGCGCGGCCCGCTGCCGAACAGGCCCTCCTCGATGGCGCGCGTCAGATGCGGTTGAAGCGCTACGGGCGTGGTCTCGATCGCGTCGATCAGGATCGTCTCGGCGGCCTGGTTCTGTCGCCCGGTCTTGCCGCGCCGGGCGATTTCGCTGCAGACGGCCGGGTCGACATCTGCTCCGTAGACACGGTGCAATTCAGCCTTCGGACCCGAGCCGGCCCGATGGAGATAATGCGCTGCGCAGCCTCGCCCACAGCCGGCGGCCCCGGTGATGAGGACTGGCAGCGACATCGGCGCCAGCCTGTCCAATTCCTGCCGCACCGGCGCGAGGACAAGGCGGTCGAATTCCGATAGCTGCCCGACGCCGGCTTTGGCCGCCGCCTTGCGCGGGCCATCCGAGAAGGCCTCGTCGCGCGACCCGATCACGCGCTCGCGGAACATGATCACCTCCGGGTCGGTCGCACCCCAGGCATCGGCCGGTTTGCCGATGACGCGGCAATGCGCGTGCCCTTGCGCTGCGCATTCGACCTCCTTGTAGACGATCAAGGTGTCGAAGAACGTGCTTGCATAGCCCGAAGCATAACCGAGCTGTGTCCAGCAGACCGGCTCAGCTGAATGAGTTGCCTGGCGGAAGGGTGCGGCCTCGGCGCTGTCATGCCAAAGGAACTCGGCTGAGAACCGCTTCTTGCGGAAATCGTAGGCATTGAACACGGTCTCGACGCGCACCGTGCCGCTGAACGTGTGAAGTCGCGTGCCGGCCGTGAAGGCATCGCCGATGTCGAGATTGGGCCAACTTGTCTGTACGAAGCGGGCATCCGCCTGCCCGGCCAGAAATCCCAGGCGGATGAGGAAGGCGCGGGCGTCTGCGGGACCGAGCATGCGGATCATTTCACGCCGAAGCTCGACGTTGAACGTGGTGCGCTGCATAGTGATACGATCGCCGTTCAGCCGGATCGTCCCGTCGGCCGGATTGAAGAACAGGCTGGACAAGAGTTCACGGACGGTGGGTCTTCCGCCGCGGTCGAGGACCTTGGACAGTTCTACCGGCATTCTCATTGCATTCCTCCCAGCGGCGTGGTCGGCCGCACCAGCATAGATTTTCCAGTGTTGATGAAATCGTCAAGCTCGATTTTATGATTTTATCAAATAAGCATCCAGCCTCGTTGACGTTCGATGCGTGATCGAGAAATAAATGTAATTATCCCAATCCCTTAGGTTCATTTTGAGGCGCGAGCCCTGAGGATGAGCCAGACGATTTGACAGCGTCAGACCTTTGCCTGTCTTAATCTCTCCAGAAGATGCCTCTTGGAAGAAGCGGCATTGCTCATTGCCAACGCACCATGTTCTGGGAGGAAATGATGGATTTTGAGACGCTGGCTCTCGACATCGATGGCGTCCACATCGTCGTGAAAGCCATCGGCAGCGGACCCGCTGTTCTGGCCTTGCACGGAGCCGCCACGCTCGAGGGCCATGCCTGGGCGCGCGGGTTGGCGGACCGGTTTCGCGTTTATCTGCCGTTCCATCCAGGCTTCGGAGAAAGCGCCGAAGCGCCGCACGTTACCGGGATGCAGGACCTGGTCGTGCATAACCTCCGTTTGGTGGAGGCGCTGAGCCTCGATCGACCGCATCTGTTTGGGCATTCCATGGGCGGTTGGATGGCCGCCGAGATCGCGGCCGTCGCCGGCGAACGATTTTCAAAGCTGGTGCTCAATGCGCCGGCGGGGTTGAACCATCCCGACCATCCGGCCACCGATCTCGCCACGATAGGACCTGAAGCGCTTTCGGGCTATCTGGCCCACAATGTCGATGTTGCCTTGCGCTATTTCCCAGGCGGAGCCGAGTGCCCGCCGCTTGAGGACTTCCTGGCTGCGCGCAACAAGGAGGGAATTGCGCTCGGCAATATCCTCAAAGTCCACGGCATGGGCCATCCCAATCTCGGCCGCTGGCTGAGCCGGATCCCGAACGAGACGCTGGTGGTCTGGGGCGACAAGGACCGGTTGCTCCCTGCCTCGCAGGCGCCGATCTGGGTCGAACGCATTGCCAATGCGAAACTGCTGATCAGGCCGGGCGTGGGCCATTTTGCCATGCAGGAGGACCCCGGCACGGTCACGGCAATCGCCGATTTTCTGGCAGGGGCATGATCCGACGAACCGCGCGGCATTGCCCGCGCATGAGAAATCTTGCCGCACCGACCGGGAGGGTCGTGCGCGGCCAGCACAATGCGAAGGAGGAAAACATGAATGCACCATTGAAGCATGACATGAGTTATTGGGGCACGAAGACAGATTTTGACGCTTTGATAGAGCATGTGCGCAAGATCGGTCCGGTCCTTGATCAGCATTCAGGCGAAAACGAAACGCTCGGTCGGCTTAACGAGGCGACGTTCGAAGCCCTCAAGCCATTGAGGATGTCGCATATCTTCGCCGGCGAACAGATCGGCGGCGCGCAACTGTCGCCGACACAAGGCCTGCAGCTGATCGAGGCGATCACCTATCATAGCGGCGCTGCCGGCTGGGTTTCGATGGTGCATGCCTGTATTGGCGCTATGTCGGCGGCCTTCCTGCCGGATACCGCGGTCGCTCGCCTGTTCGGTACCGGGGTCGACAACCGGTTTTCCGGCCAGGGCACGCCGACCGGCATGCTGAAGAAGGTTGAAGGCGGATACCGGCTAAACGGCAAATGGTCTTACGCCAGCGGCATTCACCATGCCACCTTCACCCATACGGCCGCTTTGCTCGATGACGGAACCGGCCAGCCCGCCAAGGATGAGAATGGCAATGTGGTCGTGCTCTGCGCCCATGCGCCGGTGGGAGACCACGATCTGCTCGGCAACTGGGATGTGCTCGGCCTGCAGGCCACCGGCAGCATAGACTATAGCGCCAAGGACGTCTTCATCCCCGATGACATGGTATTTCCGATCCTCACGGCCGAGCCGCAGCGCCAGAAGGAATTCTTCAGCCTCGGCGTCGTCGGACTGGCGGCGATCGGGCATTCGGGCTGGGCGATCGGCGCCTCCAGGCGCATGCTGGATGAAGTGGCGAAATACGCCCTGACCAAGACCGGCCGGGCCGGCTTGCTCGGCGAGAGCGACAAATTCTGGTTCGACTATGGACAGGCAGAGGCGCGAGTGCGGGCGGCGCGCGCCTTCCTGTTCGAGATCTGGCGTGAGGTGGAGGCCTCGATCGAAGCCGGCAATCGTGTCTCGACCCGGCAGATCAGCGTGATTCACCTTGCCAAATCCCAAGTGCACGAGGCGGGTGTCGACGCCTGCCAATTCGTCTACCGTGCCGCCGGCGGCGCCTCGCTACGCCGGGGCGTGATGCAGCGCGTCTATCGCGAAATGCTCACAGCCGCCAACCACTTCACCATCAATCCGAACATCGTTGCCGCCGCGGGTCGCGAACTGGCCGGATTGTGGAGCGAACGCGTCTGGCAATTCTACGACCTCGTGGAAAAGAAATGACACTCCGCGGCAAAGACCAGGGTCACGCTTTGCAGGGCTCCAGGGACGTCGGCACCACAGACGCGACGGCGAGGGTAACGGAAGCGTTCCTGGCGGCCTTCCGTTACCACCCGTCGGGCGTTGCGATCATTACCGCCGACCCCGGAGACGGGCCGGTCGCACTGACGGTGAGTTCACTCATCTCCGTCAGTGTTTCTCCGCCGACGGTGGCTTTCTCTCTGTCCGATGCGTCGTCGAGCGCGCGTTCGGTAAAACGGGCCGAAACGATCGTGGTGCACTTCGTCCGGCGCGCCGACATGCAATTGGCGCGCCTCTGCGCCACGAGCGGCAAGGATCGGTTCGGCGCAGATGTGCAATGGAGCCGGCTCGAAACAGGCGAACCTTACTACCCGCAGGTCGATCTCTGGTTTCGGGCCGCGATCCGTGACCAGCTGGTCGCGCCAGGCGCCCGCCTGGTGACTGCCGAGTTGCTGTCGATTCCGGAACTCGTCCCCGAGACACGCCTCGATGACGCGCTCGTCTATGCCAATCGAAACTGGCATGGCTTGCAGTCGATCGCCGATACGGTCCGAACGCCGCTGTTTCTCTGGCCCGACGATTCCGCGACGTTCTGATCATAGCCAGTCGGTGCCGATCCGAAAGACCGGGCATATTTCCGCCGGGAAAGGCTCTGAGCGTTCTGGCCCTATCAGGGGAGCATTTTTCCGGGGTTCATCAAACCCTGCGGATCGACTGCGCTCTTGATCGCCCGCATCAGAGCAAGGCCGGCTTCGCCATGCTCGGCAAGCATGTATTTCCGGTTTGATTGACCGATCCCGTGCTCGCCGCTGAACGTGCCTTCCATGGCAATCGCCCGTTTCACCATGCGATCTATGACCTCGACGGCGCGCTGTCTCTCGGCTGCATCATTGCGGTCGACAAGCAGCAGGGCGTGGAAATTGCCATCGCCGACATGACCGACGATCGGCCCGAGCAGGCCTGCCGCATCGATATCGGCCTTGGTTTCGACAATACATTCAGCCAGGCGGGAGATCGGAACGCAGATATCAGTGGGAATGCCCTTGGCTCCGGGACGCAGGCTGGAGGCTGCCCAGAATGTGTCATGCCGCGCCTTCCACAGCCGATTGCGCTCCTCGGCCTTCGTCGCCCAGGCCTGACGGGCGCCGCCAAAGCCCTCGGCGATTGCCGAAAACTGCGCAATCTGTTCGGCGACGGCTGCCGGCCCGCCGTGGAATTCGAGAAACAGGACCGGCGTTTCCGGCAGATCGAGATGAGAATAGGCATTGCATGCCTTGACCTGGACTTCGTCCAGCAGTTCGATCCGCGCCATTGGAATGCCGGACTGGATGGTCGCAATCACCGCATTGCAGGCCGCCGCCACATCAGGGAAAGCGCAATAGCCGCTGCTGATCTGTTCGGGTATGCCTTGCAGCCTCAGCGTGACTTCGGTGACGATGCCGAGCGTGCCTTCGGCGCCGACGAACAGTCGTGTCAAGTCATAGCCGGACGCGGACTTGCGGGCACGGCTGCCGGTGCGGACGATCTCGCCGTTCGGCAGCACGACGGTCAGCGCCAGCGTGTTGGTGAGCATGGTGCCATAGTGGACCGCGTTCGTGCCCGAGGCGCGGGTGCTTGCCATGCCGCCGAGCGACGCATTGGCGCCCGGATCGATCGGAAAGAACAGGCCCTGGTCGCGGAGATACGCGTTGAGCTCTTCGCGCGTAACGCCTGCCTCGACCGTGCAATCGAGGTCTTCGACACGGACAGACAGGATGGATTTCATGCCGCTGGTATCGATGGAAATTCCGCCGAACGGCGCATTCACATGCCCTTCGAAGGAGGTTCCGGTCCCGAATGGAATCATCGGCACGCCACTGGCCGCGCAGGCGCGGACAATGGCCGCGACCTCGTCGGTCGATTGCGGAAAGGCCACGGCATCCGGCGGTTCGGCCGCCACTTCGGAAAGCGTGTTAGCGTGCTGGGCGCAAATCGCCTGGTTCTGCGTCAGGCGATCGCCGAGCAGTGGACGCAGGATTGCCAGCGCACTTTCTACGGCGCTTCGGGCAACGCGCGGCCTTGTGCCTGAATTTTCGAACTGCTGCATGACGGGCTAGCCTGCCTCGGGAATGATCGGCAACAGCAGATGCGAAGGACGCGCCAAGTCATGGTAGATCCGGTGCATCACCGTTTCGCTGCTACAGATATGGTAAGGTATATATTCGGCATTGGTCGCACCAGCGACACCGGTCGGCATGTCGAGGCACGTGATCTCCACGCAGATGCGATGCCCCTTGTGGAACAGGTTGGCCGTCGACAGGATTTCGATCCGGTATTCGAGGATCTCGTCCGGCAGGACCGGCTCACGCGATTCACGCGTCAGTTTGTGCCATGGCTTCCAAGGCGTTGAACGGTCCTCGTCGAGCATGCGCAGTGACGCCTTGAGCCAGCCGCGCGTCAGCTCCCGCTCGGGCAGATCGTCGGATATCTCGCGTTCGCCTTCGCGCACAGTTCGCACCGAGACATCCGGGCCGACATCCTTCAGGATCACGATCCAGTTGGTATCGGTCTGGTCGATCGAGCCATAGAGCGTCAGCGATATCGGTCCCGCGACGAGAACATCTTCCGCCAGGGGGTCGGTGAGATAGCGCAGCCGCGCCACCTTGTTGGTCTGGCTGGGCGGCATTTGCACGAAGACATCCGGCGGCTGGATTTCGTCATAGCCGCCGGCCACGAAGGGCATCCTGGCCGTCAGGCGCTCCCAGCTGTTGAGGTAGAGCTTGGTCCAGCACGTTTCCGGCAGCGGCCAGTCCGTGGCTTTGCGCCATTCGTTGGCGCCCATCACCCAATACTTGACCGGCGGCTCGTCCATCATGCCGCTATCGATGCCTTTCAGCCAATAGTCGTACCATCTGAGCGTCTCGTTGCGGAACGACCGCCACGGCCGTTCGAGATGCGACGGTCCCGAGAGCGTCAGTTTTCGTGGCGCGTCGACATTGGCGAAATAGCTTTGCGCGCCGTTGAGATGGTATTTGTAAGTGTAGCCGTACCAGCCCGATCCCATATAGGCGGGAATCGTGATCCGCCCGAAATCGGCCTCGCTGTTCTCGACATCCTGCTCGTGATCGTAGGGATCGACCAGTTCGCGGAAAAAGACCGGCATGTGCTGGCCCTTCTGGGCGACGACGTTGAAGACATGCGGATACATCCGGTAGTCCGGGTTCTCCATCGCCTCACGCCACATCGCCTCCATGTCCGGCGTGAGCGCACCGGGTATGCCTCTTGTCGTATGGACGGCGGAAAAGTGGTCGCAGTGATAGCGGAACAGATGCATGACGCCGCCGGGATATTGCTGCCGGAAGCCGCCATAGGGACCGTAGGCGCCGCGCCCGTCATAAGCGAAGATGGTCTTGAGATGCGGTGGCTGTTTCTTGGCGGCGGCATATTGCTCGGCCGCGAAGGCGCCGATCCCCACCATGCCGACCTGCCCGTCGCACCAGGGCTGTTCGGCGATCCATTCGATCACGTCATAGGCGTCCCATTCACGCGATCCGCCGGCGTCGGATGGGCCGATGCCGCGCGGCGAGCCGACCACGTGCACATAGCCGCGCGAGACGAAAAAGGCGGTGTCGCCGGATTCGATGTGACCCGTCCAGAGGCTCGACCATGCGGGCTGCGGCGGCGTTGCCGAGGCGAAATCGGGCCCTTGAATGTGCTTCGGATGCCCGCCAAAGGCAAGCAGCGCCGGAAACCGCCCCGGTGCATCCGGACGATAGACATCGAGCACCAGGCAGACGCCGTCACGCATCGGCACGACCACATCGAGGTCGCGGACAAGACCTTCATGGTCGATCGGCCTGGCATAATCGCAGGGCGGGCTGTCGCCGGATTCGAAGGGGTCGGTAAACGACATAAATGACCTCCCTGTGGGCATGCATTCGGATCGCGCCAGCCTCACCTCTGGTCGCAGAGCACGGCGACGAGCAGCGCATCTTCGGAGCCCGTATTGATCCAGGCATGGTTGGTGGCCTGTTGGACGACGACATCAAACGGTTTGAGCACAATCGGCTCACCCTCATCGAGAAGCAGGGAGACATGGCCCGACAGGAGGACGATGTAGTCCGTGGTCGGCGTCTGGTGCATCATCGGATGGCGGCTCGTGTCGACCCGGCATTCATCGATGCCAAAACTGGCGAACAGGTTCTCCGCAAAGCCTTCGATGTCGGCATGGCCCAGGGCCGCGCCGGTCGGCGGGATGCGGAAAAACCGGAAGAACGATTGACCATCGCGCGGAAAGAATGGCTGGCGGCGCATGCGGGCAGAGAGTTCGCCCCCTGCTCCGCCCATCCAGAAATCGAAATTGCCTGCTGGTCCCTCGCCGACGCCGTCATCGGCCACCACGACTGACCGGCCGCCCTCGTTGTGACCAGTCACGATCCGCCGGAATGTCCGCTCACGATCCGAATGCGCCATGCTTTTCCCCTATCTCGGCAGTGGCGCGGCTGAGGCGCCGCGCCAGTGGAAACAATTGCCAGCCGAAGCGTTCGGCGAAATAGCCCCACAGCCCATGCGGCGACTTGAGCATGACGACGATGGCGACCACGCCGAAGATGATCAGGTAGATGCTGCCGTAATCGGCCAGCAATTGCCTAAGCGCGAAGAAAATGATCGTGCCGACGATCGGCCCCTCGACGCGTCCTATGCCGCCGATGACGACGATGAAGATGACGTTGACCGTCCAGTTGTTCATGCTGAAGGCGGCGAACGGCGTGATGCTGAGTTTCTGCAGGAAGATCATGGCACCCATCATCGCCGTGCCGAAGGCGGCGACGACGAAGACAACGAGACGGGTGCGATAGACATCGATGCCGCTCGATTTGGCCGCCATCTCGTTGTCCCGGATCGCCGTCAGCGCCAGCCCGTAGCGGGTGCGCAGCAGGATCAGGATCGCGCCGAGGACGACAAGCGTCAGCGCCAGGAACAGCCAGTAGATCAGGAATTCGCGCGCATCGCGGCCGCTGACGATCGACTTGACGATCCGCGCCGGCAGGCTCATGCCGCTGCCGCCGCCCACCGCCGCGACCTGCGAGAAGATATAGGGAAAGGCCTCAGCGACCACCCAGGAGCCGATGGTGAAATATGCGCCGCGCAGCCGGAACAGGAGGAGCGCGATCGGGACGGACAGAACCGCACCGACCACGCCGGCAAGCGGTATGCCCCAAAGCGGATTGATCCCGACCATCAAGGCGCAGACGAACAACGAATAGCCGCCGAGCCCGACATAGGCCTGCTGGCCGACCGAGACCAGGCCTGCATAGCCCGCCATCAGGTTCCACAGGCTCGCCAGCGCCAGATAGGAATAGATTTCCGTCAAGAGCCGCAACAGATCGCGGCTGGCCCAGAGCGGCGCCGCCATGAGAAACAAGGTCAGCAGGCCCCAGACGATCATGCCCACCCGGGTGGTGCGGTCGCCATGCGTGACATGGAAAACGGGCCGAATGCTTGGCTCGACGCTCATCAATTCACCTTCGGATAGAGACCTTGCGGCCGGAAAAGCAGCACCGCGAGAAAGACGAAATGGCCCGCCAACACCTGCCAAGCGAGATCGAACTGGCCGCCGACGGCCTGGGCGACACCAAGCAGGATGCCGCCCGCGAGCGTGCCCCAAAGGCTGCCGAGACCGCCGATGATGATTGCCTCGAAGCCGAAGATCAGCAGCAGAGGGCCACGAAACGGATCGAAATTTGTTCTTATGCCGATGAAGACAGCCGCAATCGCCACCACGGCCAGCGACAGAGCCATGGCCAGCGCGAAGATGTGGCGATTTTCCAGCCCCATCAGTTGCGATACCTCCGGATCATCAGACGTAGCGCGGAAAGCACGGCCAAGGGCGGTATGGTAGAACAGCATCTGCAGGCCGAAAATCACCAGCACCGCGAGCCCGAACTGCAAGAGCGGCAGGACACCGAGCGAAAGCTGGTCGTTGATCCGCAGGCTCATGACCTCGATGACACCGGCATTCAGCCGGCGGCTGTCGGGCGTGAAGAAGACCAGCAGCATGTTCTGGATAATCACCGAGAGCCCGAAGGTGACGAGCAGCGGCGGCATGTCCTCGCCGATCGTCCGGTTGAGCAGCGTCCGCTGCAGCAGGTAGCCGAAGACCGCCGCGCAGGGCACGACGATGACCAACGAGGTGAACGGCCCGACGCCGAGCATCTGCATAATGAAATAGGAGAAATAGGCGGCAACCACGATCAGGTCGCCATGAGCGATGTTGACCAGCCGCATCACGCCGAAAATGATTGACAGCCCGGCGGCGAACAGCGCGTAGAGGCCGCCAAGCAGTGCTCCCTGGATGATGACGTTGATCCATTCCATCGCTCAGACCCCGAAATATGCCGATTTGATTGCCTGCTGGGACAGCGTGCTCGAAGGCCCTTCCAGCGATATCCGCCCCTCGCGGATACAGTAGACGTGACGGCTGGCGGCAACCGCCTGCAGCACGTCCTGTTCGACGATGACCACGGCCGTGCCCTCGGCGGTAATTGTCGGCAATCGCGCGAAGATATCCTTGACCACGATCGGCGCCAGCCCGAGGCTGATTTCATCGCAGAGCAGCAGTTCGGGATTGGACATCAGCGCCCGGCCGATGGCGACCATCTGCTGCTGGCCGCCGGAAAGCAGATGGCTCGGCTGGTTGCGCCGCTCGCGCAGGATCGGAAACAGGTCGTAGACGCGGTCTAGCGTCCAAGGCCCCGGCCGCTTCAACTGGCCGCCGATCTGCAGGTTTTCGAGCACGGACAGCGACGAGAACAGGCGGCGGCCTTCCGGCACCATGGCGATGCCGCGCTTGACGAGCTGCGACGGCCGGCTGCCGCCGACAGCGTCGCCGCGAAACCGGATCATCTGCCGCTTCGACGACACGAGACCGGAAATCGCCTTCAGCAGCGTGCTCTTGCCGGCGCCGTTCGCGCCGATCACGGCCACGAGTTCGCCGGCAGCCACCGCCAGCGAAATACCGTAAAGGGCCTGGAAATCACCATAAAACGCAGTCAGCCCGTCGACTTCGAGCAACGCCATTCCATCCTCCAATCGGTCGCGGCCGCAACCGAAGTCCTCAATCTCCCGCCGGAATGCCCATATAGAGCTCGACCACGCGCGGGTCGCGCACCACATCTTCGGACGCACCATTGGCAATGATGTCGCCGCCCGCCAGCACGGCGACGCGATCGACCACGGCCGTCAGCGCATGGACGATATGCTCGATCCAGATGATCGAGACGCCGGTTCTCCTGATCTTCCGGATCAGCCCGATCAAAAGCTCGCATTCCGCCTCGGTCAGGCCGCCGGCCACCTCGTCGAGCAGCAAAAGCCGCGGCTGGGTGACCAGCGCGCGGGCAAGTTCCAGCCGCTTGCGGTTCAGGAGCGTGAGCTTGCCGGCCTTCATGTTGGCGACATTGCCCAGCCCAACCTCATCGAGCACCTCGCCGGCGCTCTGGTAAAGCTCGCGCTCGCTCTTGCCGCGCGAAAACGCGCCGGCAACGACCAGGTTTTCGAAAACCGTCATCTTGCCGAAAGGCTGCGGCACCTGGAACGACCGGGCAATGCCCATCCGGCAGCGATGCGCCGCCGGCAGGCGGGAAATATCCTGCCCGCCGAAGATAATCTGGCCGGAATCGAGCGATTGCGTCCCGGTGATCAAGCCGAAGACCGTAGTCTTGCCCGCACCGTTCGGGCCGAGCATGCCAAGCGCCTCGCCTTCGGCCAGGTGAAGGTCGAGGCCGTTGGCAATGACCACAGCCCCGTAGCTCTTGTGCACGCCTTTGAGCGTCAGGATATCAGCCATTCAGCACTCCGGCCCGCCATTCGAACCCCGCCTCAGGCAAGCGGCAGCAGCTTGGAGGTGACAGGGATATTCGGAAACCCGGCATTGCCGATGATTTCCATCTTCCACTTGCCGCCCTGCTTCTGCCACTGGCCGGTAACGACAGGCGTCGCGCAGACGTTCTTCACCGGTTTGCCCGTCCATTCCACATGTCCGACGATCGTATCCAGCTTCGTCGCCTTGATCGCCGCGAGGATTGCTTCCGGATCCTTGACGCTTTCGGAGCGTTTTAACACATCGACGATGACCTCGAACAGCGCATGCTTGAAGCCGATCGGCTGCGTCCAGGGACGGTTCGATTTGGCCTCGTAGGTGTCGCAAAGCTGCTTGGCGCTGACGCCGGTCAGGCTGGACTTGTACGGATGATGCGGCGACCACCAGACTTCGGATGTGACGCCCGCGGCCGTGTCGCCCAGCGATTCAAGCGCGGACGGAAACAGGAAGGCCTTGCCGAGCGTGACCACTTTGGGCTTGTAGCCCTGCTGCGCGCATTGCTGCCAGAACGTGCCGAAGTCGGGCGTGAACAGATTGCCGGTGACGATTTCGACGCCGGCCTTCTTGAAGGCGGCGATCTGCGGGGTGAAATCATTGCCGAAGGGCGGAAACTGGCCGGGATCGACGACCTGCATGCCCGCCGCCTTGATGGCCGGAATGAAGGCATCATGCCAGGAATTGTCGTCCTGGGCATTGTTGAACAGGGTGCCGACGATCTTGTTGGTCGACTGTGCCTGCCAGACACCGATAAAGCTCTGCAGCACTTCCTTCAGGCCCCAGAAGAAGTGGTAGGTCCATTCGAAACCCTCATTGCCCGGATTGCGGCCGTAGTAATAGGATTCCCAGGGGTCGTCCGAGGTGACGCAGGGCACGCCGTTGAGCTCGGCGACATCGGCAATCGGATTGCAGTCGATCGAGCCGCTACAGGCCGACAGAATATCCACCTTGTCCTTGAGCACCAGCTCGTTGGCAACTTCCGCGGCGCGGCTGGTATCGGTCTGGCTGTCCTTCTGGATGATCTGGACCTCATAGGTCTTGTCGCCGATCTTCAATCCCGGTTTCAGGAAATCGCGGATCTGGCCGATCATATAGTCGTCGGCTTCGGCAAAGCCTGCCATCGGCCCGGTGCGCGGGCTGACATGGCCGATCTTGATCACCTCGTCGGCAGCCCTCAGTATCGAGGGACTGAAGAGTGCCGTGCTGGCCGCCGCGGCAGCGCTGGTCTTGAGCAGCGTGCGCCGTGACAATCCGCCAATAAAAATCGACAGGCCGTTTTTTGATGTCTCCGTCATAGACCCCTCCCAGGTTCTAATGCAATTCTTGGGCACATATGTGCCCGATGTCGCGGGTTCCTTGCGGTTCGCGCACCCAGAAACTTTCGATGACCGATCGAGATTGCCCTGCATCCAGCCGCTCATATTCAGCGACGCGATCCGGAAAGGTTCTGGAAATTCAAACCGCTCCTCCAATAGGATTGCATTATTTCCACCTCGCTTTCGCAGTCCAATGACATATTGAGCGCTCGCCATAAGGAATTCTAATGGCCCCGGAAAACACCGGCGGCGCAAGCGTTTGCAGCGATTGTGCGACGATATTTCCGCTGTCTTTCCCGGCTCTTGCATGCGGAAAACACGGTGCCATCCAGCTGGACAGTGCCCCTGGAAAGCCTTGAACGCAAAGCACCATTCGGGACATTCCTTTTTCTTATGTGAGCCGTTTCAAAAAGCATTTGAACGGCTCCGAAGGGGCACCTAACGATGTCACAGGCTGGCGAGGTCTTGTCCCGCCTGGCGACCAAGAGCCATTGGGCGAGATGGCCTCTGGCTGGCAACAATTGGGAAAAACGGCATGGCATTGATGACGGGTGGGGAGGCAATCGTCGCAGGACTTTTGCGTCATTCCGTGGAGACGGTCTTCGGCCTGCCGGGCGCACAGATCTATGGACTGTTCGACGGGCTCTATAAGGCGAGCGACCGGATCAAAGTCATCGGCGCACGGCATGAGCAGGGCTGCGCCTATATGGCGCTCGGCTATGCCCGCTCCACCGGGCGGCCGGGCGTCTATTCCGTGGTCCCCGGACCCGGCATGCTTAACACCTCGGCCGCCTTGCTGACAGCCTATGGCTGCAATGCTCCGGTTCTCTGCCTTACCGGCCAGGTCCCCACCGCCTATTTCGGCCGCGGCCGCGGCCATCTGCACGAGATGCGCGACCAGCTCGGCACGATGCGACACTTGGTGAAATGGGCGGACCGCATCGAAAATGCGGCCATGGCGCCGGCGATGCTGGCGCACGCGTTCCATGAGATGACATCCGGACGACCGGGACCGGCGGCGCTGGAAATGTTCTGGAACCGCTTTACCGAGACGATGGAGGTGGAGGTCGACACCCCCTCCCTGGCACCTTTCGCGCCGCCTGTCGATCTCGGCCGCATTGAGGAAGCCGCCGCACTGATCCGCAACGCCACCGCGCCGATGATCTTTGTGGGCGGCGGCGCCGTCGACGCTTCGGCCGAAGTTGCCGAACTCGCGGAGCTTCTCGGCGCGCCTGTGGTCGCGCTCCGCAACGGCCGCGGCATTGTCGGCGAAGACCGGGAACTGGGCGTCAATATCGCTTCCGGTTTCCCGCTATGGAAGGATACCGATCTTCTGATCGGCATCGGAACACGGCTGGAAATCACCGGTTGGCGCTGGGGAAAATCTCCTGCAGGACTGAAGACCATCCGCATCGACATCGATCCCGTGGAGGCTCGCCGTTATCCAAGCGATATCGATATCACCGCCGACGCCTCGGTTGCGACGCGCGCGCTGCTGGCTGCGGCACGAAAGACCGTCCGAAGCCACCCGGGACGGCGCGATGCCATCCGCCGCGCGAAGGAAGAAACGGGACGCGCCATCCAGACGGTCCAGCCACAGATCGATTACCTCAGGGTCATCCGAGATGTGCTGCCGCGCGATGGTTTCTTCGTTGACGATCTGTCGCAGGTCGGTTTCGCCTCCTGGTTCGGCTTTCCGGTCTATCGGCCGCGCAGCTACATCTCCTCCGGACACCAGGGCACGCTGGGCAGCGGTTTCGGCACCGCGCTGGGTGTCAAAGTCGCCAATCCGGACAAGGCGGTTATTTCGGTCTGCGGCGATGGCGGCTTCATGTTCGCCGTGCAGGAACTGGCGACTGCCGTGCAGTACAATATCGCCGTTGCCGTGATCGTCTTCAACAATGCGGCATTCGCCAATGTCCGGCGCGACCAGCAGATGCGCTTCGAGGGCCACGTCATCGGCGCGGAGTTGGTGAATCCCGATTTCGTCAGGCTGGCGGAGAGTTTTGGCGTCAGCGCAAGCAGGGTCAAATCTCCCGACGAACTCAAGCCGGCTCTGGAAAAAGCCCTTGCCGCCGACCGGCCGGTGCTGATCGAAGTCATGGTCGAGCGGGGCTCGGAAGCCAGCCCCTGGCCGTTCATCGATCACTGAAAAGCCGTGGATGAAATCGATGAATTTCGGCAGAGTGAATGATGCAGAGTGGCCAGCTTGATCGATAGACGATATCCCGATTTCGAGAGCATGCGGGCCGGCGCCAGAACGCGCCTGCCTCGCTTGGCCTTCGATTTCCTCGATACAGGCGCGGGGCGTGAGCTTGGGGTCCAGCGCAATGCTGCCGCGTTCGACGATATCGATCTCGTTCCACGCTATGGCGCAAGCCCCGCAGATGCCGACGTAACCGTGACGCTCTTCGGCAGCAGCTATTCCATGCCCATCGGCATCGCGCCGATGGGGCTTGCGGCACTTGCCTGGCCCGGCGCCGACGAAATACTGGCACGATGCGCGCAGGCGGCCGGCATACCCTATGTGCTTGCCACCGGCGCATCGATGAGCATCGAAAAAGCCGCACGCCTCGCGCCCGACAGTTTCTGGTTCCAGCTCTACCAGATCCCCGGCAATGAGGGTTCCGTGGCCCGCGACATGATTGCGCGAGCCGACCACGCCGGTGCGCACGTGCTGGTGCTGACCGTCGACAGCGCCGCCAGATCGAAACGGCCACGCGATATCCGCAACGGCCTCGTGCCGCCCTTCTCTCTGACGCCGAAAATGACGCTGCAGGCGCTCGCGGCACCCGCATGGCTCGCGGCCGTCGCCCGCACCGGCCTGCCGCGCTTCGAAAATCTGCTGCCTTACCTCGGCAGTGAAAAGGGGGCGTGGGCCTCGGCCGCATTTGCGGTTCGGGAAATCACCGGCACCTTCTCCTGGGACGATATTGCCCGTATTCGCGATCTCTGGCCGAGGGCATTGGTGGTCAAGGGCATGACGCATCCGGAAGACGCCGAACGCGCGGTGGCCGTTGGCGCCGATGGCGTGTGGATATCCAATCATGGCGGGCGCGTGTTTGACCCGAGCCCGCCCACCGCTGCGGTGTTGCCTGCCATTGCCGAGGCAATCGGCAAGCGCGCCACCATATTGCTCGACAGCGGCATCCGCGATGGCATCGACGTCGTGCGTGCTCGCGCGCTCGGCGCAACAGCGGCCTTTGCCGGCCGGGCTTTCCTGTTTGCTGTTTGTGCTCTCGGCAAACGCGGTGGCGATCACGCCGCCGCACTGTTCCGCAACGACATCGTCAATGCATTGAAATTCATGGGAGCGGCGGATCTTGCCGCACTCGACAGTGCGGCCAGCGGGCTGCAATCCATCGTCAGGGGGCAGAGATGCAAATAGAGGCAGCGATTGCGCGTGGCATCGGCCAGGACTTTTCGATCGAACAGGCGACCCTCGAAGAGCCGCGGCCGAACGAGGTGCTGGTCAAGCTCGTTGCCACCGGCATCTGCCATACCGACATCTTCATGCGCGACCATCAGATCTACCCGATCCCGCATCCGGTCGTGCTCGGCCATGAAGGAGCCGGCATCGTCGTGGGCACCGGCATCGGCGTCTCTAAAATCAAACCGGGCGATCATGTCGTGATGACGGCCGGGTCATGCGGCCATTGCGCGAGCTGCAACATCGGCAAGCCGAGCTATTGCGAGGAATTCAACGAACATAACTTCCACGGCTCGCGGCCGGATGGCAGCAGTCCGCTGTCGCAGAATGGTCGGCTGCTGCACTATTTCCAGTCTCAGTCCTCTTTCGCCAGCCACGCCGTCGCGACCGAGGAGAATGTGGTGAAGATGCCGCCCGATGCCCCGCTCGACATGCTGGGACCGATCGGCTGCGGCGTGATCACCGGCGCCGGTGCGATCATGAATTCCATGGCCGTCGGTGCCGGCGCCTCGGTCGCGGTGTTCGGAACGGGCGCCGTCGGCCTATCCGCCGTCATAGCGGCACATCTGGTCGGCGCAAGCACCATCGTCGCTGTCGATCTGGTCGACAGCCGCCTGGAACTCGCAAGAGAGTTAGGCGCCACGCACACGATTAATTCCGGGCGGCAGCCCGCGGCCGACGCCATCATGCAGATCACCGGCGGCAAGGGGCTCGACTATACGCTCGACACCACCGCCAACATGAAAGTCCTGCGCCAGGCGATGGACGTGCTCGCCATGCGCGGCACCTGCGGTTTCGTTGGCGGCGCGCCGAAAGGCATGGAAGTCTCAATCGATGTCGAGCATATCATGACCGGCGGCCGCTCGATCCGCGGCATCATTCTCGGCGACAGCAATCCGGATGCGTTCCTGGTCAAGCTGGTCGACCTGTTCTTGAAAGGCCGCTTCCCGATCGACAGGCTCATCACCCATTACGACTTCCGGGACATCARCCGTGCCGTCGCCGATGCACTGAGCGGCAGGGTGGTGAAACCGGTGCTGCGTTTCTGATCGCCGTGCGCAAGGGAGAACAACAATGACCGAATTCGACCAGGCTGCGATCGACGGATTGGCCAGCCGCCCGCTCGGCAAGGCGTTTTGCCTGCTGGACGGCAAACAGGTGGAAGCCGCTTCGGGAAAGCGCCGACCGATCCTGTCCCCGATCGACGGGCGCGTGCTGACCAGCATGCCCGACTGCGACAGGGCCGATGTCGACAGTGCCGTCGCCACGGCACGGCGCGTCTTTGAAGCGCGGACATGGTGCGGCATGCCGCCCAAGGAGCGCAAGAAACGCATGGTCCGCTGGGCAGAGCTGATGGCGGCCGAACAGGCATCGCTCGCCGTGACCGAAACGCGCGACATGGGCATGCCGATCATGATGGCCTATAACCTCGACACCGGCTTCGCCGTCGATACGATCCGCTGGTATGGCGAGCTGGCCGACAAGCTCTATGACGAGATGATCGCGCTCGACGATCACGTTACAGCCTATATTTCCCGCGCGCCGCTGGGAGTCGTTGCGGCGATCCTGCCGTGGAACGCGCCGGCGATGATCGGCGCCTGGAAGATGGGACCGGCACTGGTCACCGGCAATTCCGTGATCGTCAAGCCGTCCGAGGAAGCGTCGCTCGTGGTGCTGCGCATGGCGGAACTGGCGCTCGAAGCCGGCATCCCCGCAGGCGTGCTGCAGGTGGTCACGGGCGGGGCCGAGGTCGGCCGGGCGCTCGGCGAACATGAAGATATCGACTGCCTGACCTTCACCGGCTCCGGAGGCACAGGCCGGGCGCTGATGCGCGCCTCCGCCGACAGCAACCTCAAGCGTGTCAGCCTGGAGCTCGGCGGCAAAAGCGCCAATATCGTCATGGCCGATGCGCCCGATCTCGCCATGGCCGCTGACGTCGCCGTCGGTTTCATGTTTTCCAACCAGGGGCAGGTTTGCGAGGCGCCCTCGCGGCTGCTTGTCCAGAACGGCACGGACCAGTCCTTCCTCGATCGTCTGGTCGAAAAAGCCCGCGCGCTCCGCATCGCCAATCCGCTTCAGATCGAGACCGATCTTGGGCCGGTGATCCATGCGAGCCACCATGACAGGATCGTTTCCCGCATCGCAACCGCCGTCGAAGATGGCACAAACCTCTTGCTTGATGGCAGAAATGCCACGGGTCTGGCGGGCGGCAGCTATCTGGGCGCGACGATCGCCGACCGGGTCGATCCGAAAAGTGCGCTGGCACAAGAGGAAATCTTCGGGCCGGTGCTATCGGTCATCCGCTTCGATACCCTGGAAGAGGCGATCGCTATCGCCAATGCCACCCGCTACGGACTCGGAGCAAATCTCTGGTCGGCCAATATCGACGATGTCGCTTATGCCACATCGCGGCTGGTGGCGGGCAATATCAATGTCAACGGTGGCACGGGACCGGTGGTGGAAATGCCGTTCGGCGGCTTCAAGCAATCCGGCTTCGGTCGTGACCGATCGATGCATGCGGTCGACCTCTATTCGGACCTGAAGAATGTGGTCGTGCGGCGTTCGGAACGGGCCTCCGGCTGATCGTCCTACGATTGCTTGACCGGCTTTCAGCCCAGGTATAACAATTTCTTATGGGTTGGAATGAGCATTGGACTTGGTATGCGACACCGAAATACAATGATGCATTCCAGACTGCTGATCCTCTTCCTGACAACGGCCGAACATCTCAATATCACGGCGGCCGCCAAGGTTCTCAACCTCACCCAACCGGCGCTGACACGCAGCATCAAACAGCTTGAAATCATTCTCGGCGTGACGCTGTTCGAGCGTCTGCCGAGCGGCGTGGCGCTGACCCGCCAGGGCGAGATCCTTGCCCGGCGCGTCAAGCTGATGGAGCTCGAATACCACCATGCATTGGCGGAAATCAGCGCGCTCGAAAAGGGCATGGTGGGCACGCTCAGGATCGGCGCCGGCCCGGTCTGGATCACCACGTTCCTGCCGCCGGTGATTGCCGCCTTCCATGCGCAGTTTCCCAAGGTCAAGGTCGTGTTGAGCAGCGGTGTCATCGACACGCTCGTCCCGGCTCTGATGAACGGCGACATCGACCTCGTCTGCAGCACGCTGGATTTCCCGTCGCAGGCGGAGATCGTCAAGGAGCCCTTGGTCAAGATCCAGCATACGGTCGTGGCCCGCTCCGAGCATCCGCTGCTGCAATTGCCGGTGGCGACGGCACAGGATCTGGCACGCTATCCCTGGCTGGTGCTGGCAAACGACCATGTCGGGACCAGCCGCATCGGTTCCTATTTCGTCGCCAACGGCATCGAGCCACCGACGATTGCCGTGGAGACGACATCGATCGGCCTGTTCAAGATTCTCAGCGAGGGCGATTTCCTCGCCCATTTCCCCGAACAGATGCTGGTCGATGCGGAAAAATACGGATTGAAGGAAGTCTCGCATGAGGGGACCTTCTGGGAGGCGGAAGCCGGCATTGCCTATCGCCGCACGCCCAACCCAGTACGGGCTCTGGACAGTTTCATGGCGATCCTGCGCGCCAGGCTTTCGGCCTGATTGCATCTGCTTTTCATCGCGAAGGCATCGGATGGCCGTTTCCCGCTGCATGCAGCCATAAATAGTTTGCATAGCATCAAGCGGCCTTTTGATTTGCGCCACAAGCCGCATGCCGCCATCCTCAAACCGTTCCTGCAGCACAGGAAATCACCAAAACAGAGCATTCGCAGCGCCGGCTCGACCGGCTGGGGAGGAATCATGTCCGGCGTACAGGAACCCGAAACCGGGCTTCTATTCTATGAGCTCAGCCATGTCTGGGGCCACGGTGTCCCGACCTTGCCGGGCTATGACGACGTGAAAATCTTCCGCTCGACGACGCATGCCAAGAACGGCGTCATGGCGCAGCGCATCCGCACCATCATGCATACCGGAACCCACATAAATGCCCCGCGCCACCTGATCCAACGCGGCATCGGCGTCGGCGAGATCGCGCTCGATCGCTCTTTCGGTCCGGGCGTGGTGGTCTCCATCCCGAAAAGTGAATGGCAGCAGGTCACCGCTGCCGATCTCGAAGCCGCCTCGCCCCGCATTGAGGCCGGCGACATTGTCGTCATCGTCACCGGCTGGCACCGCAGATACAGCGACAGTATCGACTATTTCGGCCATAGCCCCGGTCTTTCGAAGGATGCGGCGGAATGGCTCGTCGCCCGCGCGGTCAAGCTCGTTGCCGTCGACACGCCACAAGTGGACCATCCGCTGGCGACGTCGCTCGGCAACCATCGCAACGGTCCGCAGATGAAACGGCTGCCCAAGGCCTACGAGGCTGCGACCAGCCGCTCGACAGCGGAAGACTTCCCCACCTGGAACGTCGCCCACCGCATCCTGCTCGATGCCGGCATTCCGACGATCGAGAATGTCGGCGGCGATATCGACGATCTCATCGGCCGGTCTTGCGTGTTCCAGGCCTATCCCTGGAATTGGCATGAGGGCGATGCCTGCCCGGTGCGTTTCGTCGGCATTGTCGACACGCAGGGCAATTACCGGATCGAATCCGGCAAAGCGGCGTAAGGCGAGGCAAGATAATGACCTATGCAGCAAAGACATCAGGCCTGCAATTCTACAACCTGTCCGCCCGCTGGGGCCACGGCATGCCGGAATGGCCATCGGCCCCCGGCATCAACGTGCTGACGCATCAATACCACGCCAATCACGGCATCTATGTCAACGAGTTTGAAGGCATCATGCATCGCGGCACGCATATGGATGCGCCGCTGCATGTGACCGAGAACACGCCGACGCTGGCCGGCTATCCGATCTGGCGGTTCTTCGGCACCGGCGTCGCCGTTTCCATTCCCAAGGGCAAATGGGGCGTCATCACTGCCGACGACCTGGAAAAGGCAAGCCCGGCAATCCGCAAGAACGACATTGTGATGATCAATACCGGGACGCATCGCATCCTCGGCGACACCGACGACTACTATGCCTATTCGCCCGGCCTCTACAAAGAGTCAGCCGAATGGCTGGTCGAGAAGGGCGTCAAGATGGTGGGTGTCGATGTCCAGGCGCTCGACCACCCGCTCGGCACCAAACTGGTCGACCATGGCCCCGGCCCGTCGCATCCGCATCTGATGGCCGAATACAAACGCGAAACCGGCCGCGACGTGATGGCGGATTTCCCTTACTGGGAGATCGCCCACAAGACGCTGATGGTCAAGGGCGGCATTCCCGGCATCGAGAACATCAATGGCGATCTCGACAAGATCACTGGCAAGCGCTGCACCTTCATGGCCTTCCCGTGGCGGTGGCCGGAGGGCGAAGGCTGCGGCGTGCGGGTCGTGGCGATCATCGATCCGGACCAGACATTCCGCTTTCCGGGCGCACAGGGAGCGCGAGCATGATCAGCGAAGCGCTCAGGAACCCGAAATCGCTGTTTGACGTCACCGGCAAGATTGCTCTGATTACTGGGGCATCCGGCTCGTTCGGCCGCGCCTGCGCGCTGGCGCTCGGCGCAAGCGGCGCGAAACTGGTGCTGGTCTCCGGCTCGGGCGGGGAACTCGACGGCATCGCAGCCGAGGCGGCCGAGTTGGGCGCGGACTGCAGAACCGTCGTCGCCCGCCCGGATGATCTGGAGAGTGCCAGGCATATGCTCGAGGTGGCGATCGCGGCGTTCGGCCGGGTCGATATGCTGGTCATCGCCTCCGGCTTCAACAAGGCGGGCTTCATCCAGGACCAGGACTATGAAACCTGGCAGAGCGTCATGGACGCCAATGTCCGCGGCGCCTGGCTGATGGCCAAGGCCGTCGGCACCTATTGGATCGAAAGCAAGATCAAGGGCAAGATGCTGCTGATGTCGTCCGTGCGCGGACGGCACGGCAATATTTCCGGCTATACCGCCTACTGCACCTCGAAGGGCGCCACCGACGCCCTGACCCGGGTGCTGGCGACTGAATGGGCCAAGCATGGCATCACCGTCAACGCCATTGCGCCCACGGTGTTTCGCTCGAAACTCACGGCATGGATGTGGAGCGAGGACGAAGTCGGCCAGGCGACCAGAGCGCGATCACTGTCGCGCATCCCGCTTGGCCGGCTGGGCGAGCCCGAGGATCTGATCGGCATGGCGCTCTACCTGCTGTCGCCGGCTTCCGATTTCTGCACCGGCCAGATCATGTATGTCGACGGCGGCTATACGGCGGGGTAGCGGGCATGCAGAAGGCACAAATCGCAGTGATCGGCGCCGGGCTGATGGGGCACGGCATCGCCTATCTGTTTGCCGCGGCCGGACATCACGTTCGGGTGCAAGACCCAGAGGAGATCGCACGCGACGCCCTGCCGAAGCGGATAGGTGAGATCGCGGACCTGCTCGGAGATGCGTCCTCGCCGGCATCGCGGATCGAAGCCGGATCGGATATCGCCTGGGCCGTCGCCAATGCCGATCTCGTCGTCGAGGCGGCGCCCGAGAAACTGGCGCTGAAGCAGGAGATATTTTCTCAATTGGAGCGCCACGCGCCGCCCCATGCGATCCTTTGCTCGAACACTTCCGTCATCCCGATCGGTGCGATCTCGGCAAGAATTGCCGACAAATCGCGTGTGCTGGGCACGCATTTCTGGAATCCGCCGCATCTCGTGCCACTGGTCGAGATCGTGCTGATGAGCGAGGCAAACAGGCCGGCCGCACAGGTCGTGGAGACGTTGCTCAGGGAGATCGGCCGACATCCCGTCCTCGTCCATCGCGACATATCCGGCTTTGTCGGCAACCGGTTGCAGCACGCGCTCAAGCGCGAGGCGATCGCCCTGGTCGCCGCTGGCGTCTGCGATGCCGAGACGATCGACGATGTGGTCAAGCTCGGTTTCGGCGCCCGGCTTGCGGTGCTCGGGCCGCTCGAACAATCCGATCTCGTCGGACTCGATCTCACCAAAGCGATCCACGATGTCGTTATTGCAGACCTCGATGTCACGCCGACCACGCATCCCTATCTCGACGCGCTCGTCGCCCAGGGCAAGCTCGGGATGAAATCCGGCGAAGGGTTCCGCCGCTGGACGCCGGAACTGGCGGAAGCGACGCGCGAGCGGCTGCGCCGGTTCCTGGCCGCCGGCACCGCACGGTGAATCGGATACATGAAAGGACAAACTATGCATGTCACGCGCCTATCCGATGCCAAGCCTTATGAGGCGGCCAAACATTTCAACATGACCGGCCTGCGGCTTCAGGGTCATGATGTCTCGCCCAACGAAAACTTCTGGGTAGGCCTGTCGCACTTCCTGCCCGGCGGCGGCGCCGAGAGCTCGGATTCGCCGATCGAGAAAGTCTATGTCGTCGTCAGCGGCGAGGTGACTGTTATCACCGACACGGGAGAGACCACACTGCATGCACTCGATTCCTGCCGGCTGGCAGCCGGAGAACGCCGCGAAATCATCAATCGCAGCAATCTCCCTGCCTCCATGCTGGTCATCATGCCCTATCCGCAAACGAGGACCTGAATGGACACAAACGATCGCATCGTCAGACAGTTCTGCGCTGCCTTCGAGCGGCTGGATGCGGACGAACTCATCGGCTATTTTTCAGCCGATGCCGTCTACCACAACATGCCGATGCAGCCCTTGGTCGGCCATACGGCAATCCGCGCCTTCCTTGCCGATATTCCCAACCAGTTCAGAGGATTGCGCTTCGAGATCGTCAACCAGGTCGCGGCCGGCGATCTCGTCATGAACGAGCGCATCGACTATTTCACCCTTGCCCAAGGCTCGGTCGCTCTTCCCGTTGCCGGGATTTTCCAGCTTCGGGACGGCAAGATCATCGCCTGGCGGGACTATTTCGATCTTGCGACATTGGAGAACAAGCTTTGACCCACGCCTGTCGAACGGGTCAGCCCAAAGCCCACCTGTCCGGAACGCCATGAAACTTGCATCGCTGAAGCACGGTCGCGACGGACGCCTCGTCATCGTCAACAGAGCGCTCGACCGCATGGCGGATGCCACCGATATCGTGCCGACATTACAGGCCGCACTTGACGACTGGTCCGAGCTCGAACCGCTCTTGCGGCAGCGGGCCGAAGCTCTGGAACAAGGTCTCATTCCGAGCTCGCCATTCGATCCGACTGCCTGTGCCGCGCCTATGCCGCGCGCTTATCAATGGCTGGACGCCTCGGCCTATGTGAACCATGTCGACCTTGTCCGACGGGCGCGCGGTGCGGTCATGCCGGACTCCTTCTGGAGCGATCCGCTGATGTATCAGGGCGGTTCCGACTCGTTCCTGGCGGCCCATGAGACAATCCATTTTCCGGACGAAGGCTATGGGATCGATTTCGAAGCCGAGGTCGCCGTGATCATCGGCGATGTGCCCATGGCGCCGGCCCGCGCGGACGCTGCCAGCGCGATACGGCTACTGGTTCTCGTCAACGACGTCTCGCTGCGCCACCTCATTCCCACCGAGATCGGCAAGGGTTTTGGATTTCTGCAGTCAAAACCATCCTCGGCACTCTCCGCAATCGCAGTCACGCCGGATGAACTGGGCAATGCCTGGGACGGGGGACGCCTGCACCTGCCGCTGCTCAGCAGCGTGAACGATATCCCGTTCGGACGGCCGAATGCCGGCATCGATATGACCTTCGACTTCCCGACCTTGATCATGCATGCCGCCCGCACCCGAAGACTTGCAGCGGGCACGATCATCGGCTCAGGGACGGTCTCCAATCGCGGCCATGACGATGGGGTCGGACGGCCGATTTCCGAAGGTGGCGACGGTTATTCCTGCATCGCCGAACAGCGGGTGGTCGAGACCATCCTTTCGGGGGAGCCGAGGACGCCTTTTCTGGGGATTGGCGACCGGATTACCATTGAAATGCGGGATCGGGACGGAAAAAGCGTGTTTGGCTGCATCCGACAGACGGTCGTGGTGGGATAGACCGAAAGCGCATGAATCGGAGCTGCTGGTCGATGGCAGACACCAACGATCTGTCAGGTTCTCATCGTCGGATATTCGTTGGCGCGAAAGACGTGATGATGAACGCGGCCCGTGAACAGCTTCAGCAACTCACCCGTCACATCGCGGCTTTGGAACCGAACGTCCGACTTTAGGGCGCCGTCGACGGCATCCATGTCCGGATAGCGGATGGCGAGCGCCATGGCATATTCCGGTGCGCCTTCATCCCGGTCCATGCCGTCCAGCACCCGCACTTCCTCGGCACCGGGAAATCTGGTCCAAAGCGGGACCAGCTTCTCCTTCACGAAGGTGCGGAACTCCTCCTCCCTGCCTTCATGGATTTTGCCTTCGAACAGTGCATAGCGAATGATCACGACCGGATTCCCGAGTATGAGCTCCCGATCGGCAATCCGAGAACGGAAGCCGTCGGGAAACGGATGAAGAAGAAAGGGCGGGAAGTTGATGAGGAGAGCTCCCCGCCCTGGGAGGAAAGCTTACACGCCCCAGATTTTCTTGTATTCGTCACGATAGCCGTTGTCGGGATCGAATGTATTCTTCGGTCCGCCATCGAACTCGACATTGTCAGACGTGACGACATGCAGTGGCGAGACATAGCCCGACCACTTCTCGCCCGCGATTGCGCGGTTGAGCTCATCCACCAGCTGCCAGCCCTGCAGGTTCAGGGGCTCGGCCACGGTGACCTTCTGGAACTGCTTGGCGCGGATACGCTGATAGGCGCTTTCCGAACCGTCGCCGGCGGCGATGTTGATCGGCGCGCCGTCGCCGGCAATGCCGGCTGCGGAGAGTGACGGTCCCATGAAGTCGAAATAGAGGTCGTTGATCGCCAGCGAATGCGTCCACTTGGCGCCGTATTTCTGCAACAGCGTCGTGGTCAGCTGCGGCATGCGTTGCGAGGTTTCGGCGATCGGGGTGTCGACATATTCGAGCACGGTGCCGCCAAGCTTCTCGATCTCCTGCTTCATCCGGTCGGCCTTGGCGATGGCGATCGCATAGGTCGAGTCGGTGAAGATGATCACGCCGGGCTTGCCGCCGGCATCGACATAGGCATAGTCGGCTGCGGATTTCGACACTTCCATTGCGTCGGTCGTGACATTGGCGAAGACGCCCACATCCGGAACCGGGCCGACGGCGGATGCCGCATGCCAGGAGACCATCGGAATCTTCGCGGCCTTGACTTCATCCATCGATGGTTTCTGCTCAAGGGCATCGAAGCCGTTGATGATGATACCATCCGGCTTGAGCGCCATGGCCTGGCCGAAGGCGGCCGTGCGGCCCTCGATCGCGCCAGCACCATCGAGCACGGTGATCGTCCAGCCAAGGCTCTTGGCCGCTTCCTGGATGCCATTGACCACGCCCAGGATGCCGCCATTCTTCATGTCAGCGGCCAGCACGACAATGTTCTTGCCCTTCTGGCCCTTCGGGCCGGATGTCGGGCCATCCCATTTGTCGACCTTGCTGGCATATTTGGCAACGACGGCCTTGGCATCTGCCATGGCGTCGGCGAGAGCCGGCGTGGCCGCTATCAGCGCCAGCGTGGCAACGCTCGCTTTCAGGAATGTTCTACGATTCATGTTTTCCTCCTCCTTTGGTTTGAACAGTGTGGGCAAAGCACGTCGCAATCTCGGGGATTGGCTCGCAGCGCTCTGCTCGTTGTTTTTGCGCATGTCTTATTCCCGAAACCGGTGACTACTTCCGGAAGACATGCGCTAGGCTGCGTCCTTCTTGGTTTCCGTCGGACGCCGTGTGACCACGCCCTTCTTGCGCTGCGCATAGCCGGCAATGCCGATCGCCACGAGCAAGGTCACGCCATTGAACAGCGGTTCGACAAAGAACGAACCGCCAAATTGCTGGATGCCGGAAATGCCGACCGCGAGAATGATCACGCCGACCAGCGTGCCCCAGACATTGACACGGCCCGGCTTGATCGTCGTCGATCCCAGGAAGGCGCCCACCAGCGCCGGCAGCAGGTATTCAAGGCCGACGCTCGCCTGTCCGATCCGGAGCTTGGAGGCAAGCAGCACGCCCGTCAGCGCCGACAGGAAGCCCGAGGCGATGAAGGCGCCGATGACGAATTTGCGCACCGGAATGCCGTTCAGCGCCGCCGCCTTTGGATTGGCGCCGATGGCGTAAACATACCGCCCGATCGGCAGGTATTCGAGCGCCACATACATGATCGCGGCGATGACGATGACATAGAAACCGGTGATCGGCAGGCCGAAGACCATGGTGCCGTTCAGCGCGTAGAAGCCATCCGGCAGCACGCCCACAACCTGCCGGCCGCCGGTATGCCAGAGCGCCAGCGCATAGAGCACAGTGCCGGTGCCGAGCGTGGCGATGAAGGAGTCGATCTTCGCCACTTCGACCAGCAATCCGTTGAGGAAACCACAGGCGACGCCGAGCGCCAGCACGACCAAAACCGCGATCGGCCAGGGAAAACCGAACATGGTCTGCAGCGAGATCGCCAGGATGTGCCAGAGCACGATGCCATAGCCGATCGTCAGGTCGATGCGCCCGGCCGCCATCGGGATCATCGCCGCAAGCGAGAGCAGGGCGATGATCGCCTTGTTGGAGACGATCGAGCGCAGGTTGAGCAGCGTCGGGAATGTATTGGGCAGCAGGACCGAGAAGATGACGATCAGCGCCAGTGTCAGCAGCACGAGACCATAGACCGGCAGAAGACGAATGATCTTCTGGCCGAAGGACAGGCCCTGCATGTCGCTGCGCGTTGGCTCCAGCGCGGTCGATTGGATGGATTGCATGCGAAAACTCCTCTCAAGCCGCTTCGGATGCCGACGCCGCGGCGATCACGGATTGAACGGTCAGTTCCGGACCGCTCAATTCCCGAACGATGGCGCCACGCGAAAACACCAGCGCGCGATGGCAGATATGGGCGATCTCCTCGAAATCCGTGGAGACGACGATGACCGCAAGCCCGGCTTCGAGCGCCCGTGCGATCAGCCGGTAGATATCGGCCTTGGCGCCGACATCGACGCCGGCGGTGGGATCCTCGGCGATCAGCAGCTTGCGGCTGGTGGCCAGCCAGCGGCCGACGATCACCTTCTGCTGGTTGCCGCCCGACAGCGCTTCGATCGCCAGGTCCGGATCGTTGGGCCTGAGGCCGACGCTTGCGCCGATGGCGCGCGCTTTGTCTGCCTCGCGGCGGGGCGACAGGAAGGAAAACAGGCCACGACCGGATGCCCCGGGATTGATGAAAGTATTCTCGCGGATCGAAAGCGGCATGGCCGCCGATTCCTCGGTGCGGTCGCGGGCAATGAGTCCGACGCCGGAACGCATGGCGGCGCTCGGTGAAGACAGGTCCGGAGCATTTCCTTCCACGGTGACAACGCCGGAAAAATCCTCGCTGCCGAACAAGGCGCGCCCGATCAGTTCATGGCCGGCGCCGCGCAGGCCGACAAGGCCCAGCAACTCGCCGCGGCGGACGTCGAAAGAAATCGGCGCCGTGCCCTGGCATTGCAGCGCCTCAACTTTGACCACCGGTTCGCCTGCCGTGGTGCCGGCGCGGAAGAACAGTTCGGCAGCCGAACGGCCGACGATCATCTCGATCAGTTCCGATGGATTGGTGTCGCGCACCGGCTTCTGGCCGACCAGCTTGCCGTCGCGCAGCACTGCGACCCGGTCGGCGATGCGGAAAATCTCATCGAGACGATGGGAAACATAGATCATGCCGACGCCGCGCTGCTTGAGCGGCCGGATGGCGTCGAAAAGCCGGTCGACTTCATCGGCCGGAAGGCTGGCGGTGGGTTCGTCGAGCACCAATATGTCCGCCTCGACGGCGAGTGCGCGGGCAATAGCAACCAGCGACTTTTCCGTCCGGGTGAGTTGCGAGACGCGGGTCGAGGGATCGAAGTCGCAGCCGACCATTTTCAGCGCCTCGTGCGCCCTCTCCTCGGTCGCGCGCCAATCGATGACGCCGGCGCGCATCGAATAGCCCTGCGCGAGGCCGACATTCTCGCCGACCGTCATCCATTCGATCAGGCCGAGATCCTGATGGATGAAGGCGACGGGCTGGCGTTCGTTCGGCTTCGGCGGCCGATGGTTATAGGCAGCACCCTTGAACAGGATTTCGCCGCCGTCCGGCTTGTAGATGCCGGCCAATGTCTTGATGAGTGTGGATTTGCCGGCGCCGTTCTCGCCCAGCAGCGCCAGGATTTCGCCCTTGCCAAGATCGAGGGACACGGAAGACAGCGCCCGCGTCCCGCCGAAGGTCTTGGTGATGGAACGGAATTCCAGCAATCTTTCCACGCTCACTTCACTCCTCCAGAGCGACGTTGATAAGTCATGTTAGCGATAACACAGAATGCAAGTCAAGAGTAAAAACATGAAGCCCGAAATCTTCGGACTTCGGATCGTCAGCTTGAGGCTGAGGGCATGCCGTCCAGCAGGCGCATCGCCTCGGCGGAATCCCTGGCGCCCAGGCCTGCGGCGCAAAGCAGTCGGTTGATCTCGACCACCTGCGCCGTCATCGGCATCGGCGTCTTGGTCTTCATCGCGAAAGCCTGCAGCGAATCGAGATCCTTCAACATGTTGTCGATGCGGCCGGTTGGCGCATAGTCGCGGGCGGCGAATTTGACCATGAATTCCTGCATGATGCGATTGTCCGCCCGGCCGCCGGCCAGTGCCGCCGGAATGCGGCTCGCATCGACACCCCCGGCTTCGGCGAGCTTGACCGCCTCGGCAACCGCCTGGAACAGCACGCCGCAGAACAGCTGATTGATCAGCTTGACCGTCTGGCCGGCGCCGGACGGTCCCATCAGCGTGTAATTGGCGGCAAGATGCCGCATGACTTCTCGCGCCCGCTCGAAGTGCTCAGGCTTGCCGCCGGCCATGATGGTCAACCGCCCGGCAAGCGCGCCGGGCACGCCACCCGACAGCGGGCAATCGACCCAAACCATGCCGGTTTCGCGCTCCAGCCTGCCGGCCATATCGGCCGTGTCGGCCGGGTCGATCGACGACATGTCGATCAGCAGTTTGTCGGCGGAGGCAGCCGCGGCAACGCCTTCCGCACCGAACACGGCGGCGCGGACGATGTTGGCATGATTGAGGCTGAGGATGCAGAAAGACGATGCCGCCACCGCATCCTTCGCCGTCGCCGACGCGATCGCGCCCTTGGCCTCGAGGGCGGCAACCTTCTGGCGGTCGAGATCGAAGACATGGACGCGATGACCGGTTTCGAGCAGGCGGGTGCAGATGGCACTGCCCATGATGCCGGCGCCGATAACCGCGACCGAAGCCAGATTTTCAGATGCCATAGTCTTCCTCCCCCGGCCTCAGCCGTATAAATTCCGGATCGCCTCCAGCGACTCCGTGATGATTTCCGGCACCGATCCGCTGATGTCAACGGCAACCACACCGCCCTCACCTGTCGGATCCTCAAGCGCGGCGAGCTGCGACTGCAGCAGCGATGCCGGCATGAAATGGCCTTTTCTGGCCGTCAAACGCTGGCCCAGCAGGTCCTCCGTGCCCTTCAGGTAGACGAATGTCAGCCGACCGGCGGCAAAACCGCGCAGCCGGTGGCGATAAATCCGCTTGAGCGCCGAACAGGATACGACCACGCCACGGCCCTCCCCGGCTGCGCCGCCGATCGCCCTGCCGATCAGGTCGAGCCAGGGAAACCGGTCCTCGTCGGTCAGCGGAATGCCGCGCGACATCTTCTCGACATTGGCCGGCGGATGCAGTGCATCGCCTTCGATGAAGCCCATTCCCAGGGCATCCGCTATCCCTTGGCCGACGGAAGTCTTGCCGCAGCCGGAAACGCCCATGATCACATAGGACATGGATTCAGAGACTAGTGGTAATGCCGCCATCGACATAGAGCATGTGTCCATTGACAAATGAAGACGCCTTGCTGGCGAGAAATACCGCAGCGCCGACGAGTTCCTCGACATCGCCCCAACGGCCGGCAGGCGTGCGCTTTTCCAGCCAGGCGGAGAATTCCGGATTGTCGACCAGCGCCTGGTTGAGCGGCGTGCGGAAATAGCCGGGACCGATGCCATTGATCTGCAAGCCATGCTTGGCCCAGTCGGTCGCCATGCCGCGCGTCAGGTTCTTCACCGCGCCCTTAGTGGCAGTATAGGGTGCGATCGACGGACGCGCCAACTCGCTCTGGACCGAGCCGATATTGATGATCTTGCCGCGGCCGCGCCGGATCATGTGCCGCGCCACGGCCTGGCCCGTATAGAAGACGCTGGAAATGTTGGTCCGTAGCAGTTCCTCCCATTTCTCGGCAGGAAAATCCTCGAGCGGCGTGCGGAACTGCATGCCGGCATTGTTGATCAGGATCTCGATCGGCCCGATCTCTGCCTCGACGCGGTCGATATGGGCAGCGACGCCAGGCGTGGTAACGTCGAAGGCGGCGCCAAAGACGTCATATCCCTTGGCTTTCAGCCCCTCCACCGCCTGCTCGACTTTTACCGGATCGCGGCCGTTGATGACGATCCGCGCGCCGTGTGCGGCAAGCCCCTCCGCCAGCGCAAGGCCGATGCCCTGGCTGGAACCGGTCACCAGCGCCAATGCGCCGGCAAGATCGAAAAGCGCCGACATGAATATCCCTCCGAGACCATCGACAGCAGGTGCGCAGCGATTGCTGCACCTCCTCTAAAGCTGTCCTGCCGCCTTGACAACAGGACCAGGAAATATATGTTATCGATAACATATGCAAGCCCTGAACATGGAAATCGAGAGCAGCCGTGGCGAAGCCGGAAATACTGATGACGGGTCCTTATCCGCAATGGGACATGGAGGAACTGGAAAAGACATACGCGGTGCACAAACTCTGGCAGGCCGAAGACCGTGACGCCTTTGTCGCGGAGCGGGCGAAGGCAATTCGCGCCATCGCCACCCGCGGCGAGCTCGGCGCCTCATCCGAGCTGATGCAGAAACTGCCCCGCCTGGAGATCGTCTCCTGCTATGGCGTAGGCACCGATGCCATCGACCTCGCCTATGCCAGGGCGCAGAATATCCGGATCACCAATACGCCTGATGTGCTGACCGGCGATGTCGCCGATATCGGCATCGGTCTTGCGCTGGCGCTCGCACGGCAGATCCCGCAGGCGGATGCCTATGTCCGTTCCGGCAACTGGCCGCAGGCGAATATGGGACTGGTCACGCGCTTCTTCGGCAAGAAGATCGGCATTGCCGGCATGGGCCGGATCGGCCAGGCCGTTGCCCGGCGCGCGGCCGGTTTCGATTGCGATATCCGTTACTTTGCCAGAACGGAGAAGGCTGACGTCACCTGGACTTTCGAGCCTGATCTCATCGAACTGGCGCGCTGGGCCGACTTCCTGATCGTCACGCTTGCCGGCGGCCCGGCCACGCTGGGCCTCGTCGACGGTAATGTGCTCGCAGCACTCGGGCAGGACAGCTACCTCATCAACATCTCCCGCGGCACGACGGTGGACGAAGCGGCGCTGCTTGACGCATTGGAGCGCAAAGCGATTGGCGGCGCAGGCCTGGATGTCTTCCGCAACGAACCAAACATCGATCCCCGCTTCCTCTCCCTCGACAACGTCATCCTGCAGCCGCATCATGGCTCAGGAACCGTGGAAACGCGCAAGGCCATGGGACAATTGGTCCGGGACAATCTTTCAGCACATTTTGCCGGTCTGCCGCTGATCACGCCGGTCGTTTGAGGTTCATCATGAAAGCCATCGTCATTCACGCCGCCAAGGATCTGCGCATCGCGGACCGGCCGGAGGAAACCGCCGGTCCCGGCCAGGTGGAAATCGCCCTTGAAGCGGGCGGCATCTGCGGTTCCGACCTGCATTATTACAATCATGGCGGCTTCGGCGCCGTCCGCGTCAAGGAGCCGATGATCCTTGGGCATGAGGTCGCCGGAAAGATCACGTCGCTCGGCGCAGGCGTCTCCGGGCTCGCGGTCGGCGATCGTGTCGCCATCTCGCCGAGCCGGCCCTGCAATCATTGCCGCTATTGCCTGAAGGGACAGCAGAACCAGTGCCTCAACATGCGATTCTACGGCTCGGCCATGCCGTTCCCGCATATCCAGGGCGCCTTCCGCCAGTCGCTGGTCGCCGAAAGCTGGCAGTGCCACAAGATCGCCGAAGGTGTGTCCATAAACGAGGCCGCGATGGCCGAGCCCTTCGCAGTGACGCTGCATGCCGTCAATCGCGCCGGCGGCCTGCTCGGCAAGCGCGTGCTGGTGACCGGCTGCGGCCCGATAGGGGCGCTGGCGATCATTTCCGCCCGTGCCCATGGCGCACGCGAAATCGTCGCCACGGATGTCATGGACGGTGTTCTTCAGCTCGCAAGCCGCATTGGCGCCGACCGGGTGATCAATGTCGCGGATCATCCCGAGCAATTGCAGGCTTATAATGCCGACAAGGGAACCTTCGACGTGATGTTCGAAGCCTCGGGCAATGAACGCGCCGTGCGATCGGGCCTCGAAGCGCTAGCGCCGCGCGGCGTCCTGGTGCAGCTCGGCCTGGGTGGCGATATCTCGATCCCCCAGAACATGATCGTCGCCAAGGAGATCGAAATCCGCGGGACGTTCCGCTTCCACGAGGAATTCGGCCTGGCCGTCGATCTCATCAACCAGCGGCGCGTGGATCTTTCCCCGCTGCTGACCGGCGTCTACGACCTCAAGGACGCGGTCGAAGCCTTCGAGACCGCCGGTGACCGCAGCCGCTCGATGAAGGTGCAGATCGCTTTTTAAATTCAGACCTCGTCGGCGCCCACGGCCGCGAGCGCGGCACGGGCGACGACGAGGTCCTGCTCGCCCGTACCGGACCCCACTCCGATACCACCTGCGAGTTGGCCCGAAAAGCGGATCGGCAGGCCGCCCGGCAAATTCGTCGCCGTGCCCTTGGTCACGACACCCAGAATGGCGCCAGCTTCGAACGGCAGATTGCCTGACGGCATGTTATGCGACGCGGCGAAACGCGCCTTGCCGGTGGCCGTGTCGATCGACAGATATTTGGCCCCGTCCATGCGGATGCTGGCGAGCAATACGCCGCTGGCATCGACGATGACGATGTTCTGCGGCGCGCCGATCTCCTCTGCCTTAGCGACAGCGGCGGCAACGGCCTTCAATGCTCCCTGATGCGATAGCGCGACAGTCTGGCGAAAATTGCTCATGGGTCTCCGGATGGTTTCAGGCGCTTTCCCTGAGGATCACACGGTAAGGGGTCAGCGTCAGCTCGTCCGCGTGCTTGCGCTCGCCCTGGACCGAGCGCAGGATGCGCTCCGCGGCAAGCCGCCCGATATCGTAGCAGCCGACATTGATCGTGGTGATCCGGGGATGGCATGAGGCGGAGATCTCGTAATCGCCGAAGCCGGCGACCGCAATGTCCTCCGGAACCCGCAATCCACGCCGGCGACATTCCATCAGCGCGCCAAAGGCCGAAAGATCGGAGACGCAGATCACCACCTCGGTGTCCGGCCAGCGCTCGAGCATCGACACGACGGCCTGGCCGCCCTGCTCTGTCGAAATCGGCGGAATGCCGAAGGAGATCACCCTGCCCTGGGGCAGCCCCAGATCCGACAAGGCGCGAAGAAAACCCTCCTTGCGCTGGTTGCCGCGCGTGTCGCGCTCCGTCGTGCCGCCGATATAGCCGAATTTGCGGTAGCCGCGCTCTGTCGCCAGGGTGCGCACGAGCAGCGCCATGGCTTCGGAATTGGAAAAGCCGACCACATGGTCGATGGGATCCGTCGGCAGTTCCCACGTCTCGACGACGGGAATTCCCGCCTTCTGCAACATCCGGCGGGCGCGGTCCGAATGCGTGCCGCCGGTGAGGATCATGCCCTCGGGCCGGCGCCGCAACATGGACTCGACGAGCTTTTCCTCTTTCTCGCTCGAATAATCGGTATAGCCGAGCAGCAATTCCAGGCCGCTTTTCGCCAGCGCATCGGTAATGCCGCGCGCGGTGTCGGAAAAGTTGGAATTGTTGATCGAGGGAATGATGGCGGCAATGAAGCCGGTCCGGCCCGATGCCAGGCTGCCCGCCGACTGGTCGAGCACATAGCCGAGCGCATTGACGGCAGCCTCGATCTTCTCGCGCGTGTCCTTGGAAACCCGGGGGTCCTGCTTGAGCGCACGCGACACGGTCATCGCCGACACGCCGGCATGACGGGCGACGTCAGCCATGGTTGCCTGGCTGGCTGCGTGTTCCCGTCTCTGCCGAGTTTCGTTACGCGGGCGTGTCGTCAATCCGATTGATCTCTCGCGGGCTGTCGTCATAAGAATGAGATGCCATGGACCGTCCCGCATCTCGGCCACCACCCGCCATAAAACACTTGATCTACGGCAAGATGCTGTTATCGATAACATAGATTTTCTTCCAGGGCGAGGCAAGCGAATGTTTGGGGAGATTGAGGGGACCGGCTTCGAGCTATTGGACGAGCGCTTCGGGGCCTGCTTCGTCGGGCATGCCCGGGTCGAGCGGCTGTGGACGGGCGCCCGCTGGCTCGAGGGACCGGCCTGGTTTGCCGCGGGCCGCTATCTCGTATTTTCCGACATTCCCAACAATCGGATGCTGCGCTACGACGACACATCCGGCCACGTCTCCGTCTTCCGCCAGCCGTCGAACAATTCCAACGGCAATACGGTCGACGGGATGGGACGGCTGGTGAGCTGCGAGCACCTGRCGCGCCGCGTCACCCGCACCGGCTTCGACGGCCGCATCGAGGTCATCGCCGACCGCTACCAGGGCAAGCGGCTGAACTCGCCTAATGACGTGGTCGTCAAGTCGGACGGCACGATCTGGTTCACGGACCCCTCCTACGGCATCATGCACGACTATGAAGGCGACTATGGCGAGGAAGAGATCGGCGCCTGCCACGTCTATCGCGTCGATCCTAATGGCAGCGTCACGGCGGTCGCAACGGATTTCGTCAAGCCCAACGGCCTGGCTTTCTCGCCGAAGGAGGATTTCCTCTACGTCGCCGACACCGGTGCCTCGCACATGAGGGGCGGGCCGAAACACATCCGCATACTGCGGGTCAACGCCGACAATTCGCTGCAGCCTGGCGGCGTCTTCGCTGAATGCACCGCCGGCATGTTCGACGGTTTCCGCGTTGACACGAAGGGCCGGCTCTGGACAAGCGCCGCGGACGGCGTGCATTGCTGCGACCCGGACGGAACGCTGATCGGCAAGATCCGCATCCCCGAATTCGTCTCGAACCTGACATTCGGCGGCGAGCGCCTGAACCGCCTGTTCATCACCGGCACGACATCACTTTATGCCGTCTATGTCACGGCGACCGGGATCAGCATCTGAGGGCGCAGGCTCCGCCGCCACGCCAAAAATCCTCAATATCCGAGCGCCGGCGCCAGCTGCTCAATATACCACGCGACGATGTCGCCCGTTCGCTCCAGCGGATTGAGCCCGATATTGCCCTTGGCGAGCATGGCTGACAGCGTGCTTTCCGAACCCGCATGCGGTCCGGACGCGACGACATCCGAAATGACGCCGCACTGTATGGTGCGGATCATCCGCCCCTCGGCATTGTTGCGCGAAACGGCATAGAGATGGGCCGTATCGAGATTGACGATATCGCAGCCTTCGGCGCGAAACCGCTCCAGCATCGCGTCATCCTCGCGATAAATGGCGTCGCCCGTCGCCGCCCGTACCGGGATGATCCGACCGTTTTCCTGCCGCCATAAGCCCAACGCCCGATCCCGCAAGCTATGATCGGCAGCGATCACGCTCTCGTCGGCGTAGTGCCGCGTCGTGCCGTCCGCCGCAAACGCATCCGCCACAAGGTAAAAATCCCCCATGGMCAATCCCTTCGTCCCCAGTCCTCCCGCCAGCCCATAGGCCAGGATCACCTCGATGCCATAGTAAGCGAGCTCTTCCACTGTCGCAGAAGACACCGGCCCGCCATAAACATGCGCCAGCGACAGGACCCGCCGGTCACCATGGGTCAGCAGCCGAACGCTATCCGGCGACACATGGATGAAGTGCTGGTCGTCGACACGTTGGGGCGCATAGCGGTCGAGTGCAGTGGGTGGCGGGCAATAGCCGACCAGGGCGATTTTGACGTCGCCGCCGAAGGTCTCTCGCGGGAAGCGCAGGCCGACAAGGCTTTGCGGGGTGAGATGGGGGTGTTTGGCGTTTGGCATGAAGAACCCATGAAAGTGGTGATCTATGAGACCGGCTGCATTTGCGATGCCTGATGGAATGCATGTTTGCAAGGTTCCAAGGGTCAGAACGCATGCGTGGCACTCGCATCGTCGTGGACTCGCGTGGATTGCCGGATCACCAATTCGGTCGGTAGCGTGATCACCTGCGACGCCGGGTCGATGCCGGCGATCATGGCGACGATGGTGTTGACCGCGGCCCTCGCCATTTGCGAGGTCGGCTGCTTGACGGTGGTCAGCGGCGGGTAGACCTGATGGGCAATGGCAATGTCGTCGAAACCGACCAGCGATATGTCCGCAGGAACGTCCAGCCCTTCGTCCCGGATCGCGGAGAGGGCGCCGACGGCGCTCATGTCGTTTGCGGCAAAAATCGCGGTTGGTGGAACATCCAGCTTCAACAGCTGCTTTGCCGCATTGAAGCCGCCTTGCTGCATGAAATTGCCGTTGACGATCAGTTCGGGATCGGCATCCAGGCCGAACTGCGCCTGCATGTCCCTGAAAGCGCGCTCCCGGTCGCGGGCGGACGCTAGCCGATTGTTGCCGGCAATAAAGCCGATGCGCCGATGGCCGAGCTCGGCAAGGTGCTGAACCGCAAGCCGCGCGCCTTGATAATTGTCCGCCACGACCTCGGGAAAATTTTTGCGCGAGCCTTCGTCGATCGTGACGATCGGCAAGTCGGCGCTCGACAGCGATGCAAGATAGTCCGACTGAAACGGCAGGATAACGATAATCCCGTCGACGAACTGACGCAGGAGATTGACGATGGTCTCGGGCGGCTGGCTGTCGGTGTCGGACAATGAATAGACCAGCATTTCATATTTCGAAGAGCGCAGCGCGCTGCCGATGCCGAGCACAAGATCGCTGGTATAGAGCGTGTGGAGTTGCGCGATCACGCCGATCACATGCGACTTCCCGCCGGAAAGGCGTTGCGCGAAGCGGTTCGCCATATAGCCCATATCCTCGGCGATGCGCATGATCTCGGCCCGCTTCTCCTCCGAGACACCCGGCTGGCCGTTCAGCGCCCGCGACGCCGTCATCACGGATACGCCAGCGATCTTGGCGATTTCCGACAGAGTAGAGCTTTTTCTGTTGTTCGCCACTCGGATGCTTGCCCAGCGCAATGGGTTGGAATTTCGGCTTTCAAACTGGCCTTTGCGACCGCTCACGTCAAGTGTCAACGTTACGCTTGACTCCCCATAACGTTAACGATAACGTTATGTATATCGTGACCTGTCAGTCACGGTTCTGCGGCGATCGCGTCGCTTCTCTGAGGGAGGTTGAAGATGAAATTGATGACCCGTGCGCTCTGCACGCTGGCGATGACTGCCCATGGCGCCATGGCCGGGACGGTCGAAATCGACATGGTGCACGTTCAGTCCAATCCCGGTGAACTGAAGCTCATGGACGAGATGGCAAGCGCCTATGAGGCGTCGCATCCCGACGTGAAGATCAATATCCGCAAATTCGGCCAGGACTATAAGACCATGCTGTCGACGGCGCTGCAGTCGAAGGATGCGCCGGCTGTGATTTACAGCTGGGGCGGCGGCGTTCTGACCGACCAGGTCAATGCCGGCCTGCTACGCCAGATCGACAGCGTGGTTTCCGACGACGGCAAGAGCGCCGTGGGACCAGCGGGCGTCGACGCGTTCAGCCGCGACGGCAAGCTTTACGGCATTGCCCAAAACGTTTCCGAAGTGGTGTTCTGGTACAACAAGGAGCTGTTCGCCAAGGCAGGCGTCGACGTCGCGTCGATGAAGACCTGGGACGGCCTTCTGGCCGGTGTCACGAAGTTGAAAGCTGCCGGGATTACGCCGATTTCGCTCGGCGCAAAAGACAAGTGGACCGCGGCCTTCTATTGGGACTATCTCGCACTTCGCCTGGCGGGCAAGCAGGGGCTCGATGTCGCACGCGCCGGTGCGAGCGATGGCTTCCTCGCTCCGGCTTTCGTCAAAGCCGGCGACGAATTCCTCAAACTGGCGGCACTTGAGCCTTTCCAGAAGGGTTTCGAAGCGGCGGGCTATGCCTCCTCGTCCGGCGTGTTCGGCGACGGAAACGCGGCGATGATCCTCATGGGTGACTGGAACTACCAGGAAGCGAAAACCAATTCGACATCGGGCAAGGGCCTTCCCGATGCCAAATTGGGCTTCTTCGCCTTTCCATCCTTGCCGGACCAGAAGGGCAATTCCACCGACACGCTCGGCGGCATCAATGGCTGGGTGTTCTCGAAGAACGCCCCCGAAGAGGCGGTGAAGTTCATGGCCTGGTACCAGGACGCCGCCAATCTCGAAAAATTCGCCAAGGGTGGCTACTATATCCCGATCAATGTGAAGGCGGCGGAAAGCCTGGAAAATCCGTTCCAGAGACAGATCGCCAAGGACATCGCCGCCTCGACCTATCACGCGATCTTCTTCGACCAGAGCCTTGGCCTCGACGCAGGCAATGCAGTCAACGACGTCTCATCCTCCCTGGCGTCGAAGGCGATGTCTGCCGTGGACGCTGCGGCCGATGTCGAAGATGCGATGGCGACCGACCGCTGATCGCCTGGGCAGCCGCATTCGGTGCGGCTGCCCTCCGCCTGACATACCGGACCCAAAACATGATCACCAGCACCATGCCGACGCCGGCCACGGCCAGGCGCGCAAGCTTTTCCACGAACCGCACAACCGTTGCGGCAATCGTCCTTCTGGCACCGGCCGTGCTGCTGTTCGGCGTATTCGTCGTCCTGCCGATCCTGCAGGCGCTCAGGTTTTCGTTTTACGACTGGAACGGATATGGCGCACCGACGAAGTTTATCGGCATCGACAACTACGTCAAAGTCCTCACCCATCGGCATTTCGCCACCGCGCTCAGGAACACCGTCATCATCGTGCTGGTGTCGCTCATCGTCCAGTTGCCGCTGGCCCTCTGGCTGGCGCTTGCGCTCTACCGCAGCACCTGGTTCACGGCGGTTTTCCGCACCGTGTTCTTCCTGCCCTACATGCTGGCAGAGATCGCCGCCGGGCTGATGTGGAACTTCATCTATGACGGAGATTACGGGCTGGCGCACGCGCTGGGCGCAGCACTTGGCGTCGAACCGAAATTCGTCCTCGCCGATCCGGCCTGGGTCATGCCGGCGATCGCGCTCGTGCTTGTGTGGAAATATTTCGGCTTCCACATGATGATCTATATCGCCGCCCTGCAGGGCATTCCCAACGACATGATCGAAGCGGCGCGGCTCGATGGCGCCAAGCCCTGGCAGATCGTCCGTCACGTCAAGATCCCGATGATCCGGTCCGCGCTCGCCGTCACCGCCTTCTTCGCCATCACCGGTTCGCTGCAGCTTTTCGACCTGATCGTGCCCTTGACCAATGGCGGACCCAACAATGCCAGCCTGACCATCGTTGGCTTCCTCTATCAATTCGGGGTGACACGCATGCGCATCGGCTTCGGCAGCGCGGTCAGCATCGTGCTGTTCATCATCTGCGTCCTGGTGTCGATCATCTACCAGCGCGCCGCGCGGATGACGGAGAACTGACGATGACATCAGCGCAAATGGAAAAACGGCCCGCTGCCATCGGTATCGGACAAGGCATCGGCATCCTGCTCGTGGCTCTCTTCGTTCTCCTGCCGATCTATGTGACGCTGGTCGGAGGTTTCAAGACCATCGGCGAGCTTCGCACCAATCCCTTCGGCCTGCCGCAAAGCTGGAGCCTGGCCAACTTCGCCTCGATCATCGGTGGCGGCCAATTCCCCACAATGCTCGGCAATTCATTGTTCGTCTCCGCGACTACGCTGACGCTGACGGTGCTCCTATCCTCGATGGCTGCCTTTGCCATGGTGCATATGCGGTTCTTCGGCCGGTCACACCTTGCCGCCTTCTTCACGGTTGGGCTGCTGTTTCCGGTCGCCACCGCCATCCTGCCGGTGTTCCTGACGCTGCGCGATGCCGATCTCCTCAATTCACTATGGGGTGTGATCCTGCCGCAGGCCGCTTTCGGCCTGGCCTTCGCCATCCTGCTGTTCCGCAGCTTCTTTGCCGAGCTGCCGCGTGAACTGATCGAGGCGGCACTGATGGACCGGTGCGGCTATCTCGGCATTTACTGGTTCATCGTCATGCCGTTGTCGCTGCCGATCATCGCCACCGTCGGGGTGTTCACCTTCATCACCAGCTGGAACAGCTATCTCCTGCCGCTCGTGGCACTGAGCAGCGAACAGCAATACACTTGGCCGCTGGGCATGCAGCAGTTCCAGGGCGCCTATTCCACCGATTGGCCCAAGCTGCTCGCGCTGCTGACCCTGACGCTGGCGCCGGCGATCGGCTTCTTCCTTCTCGCACAACGTTACATCATTGCCGGCCTCACAGGCGGCGCAGTCAAGGGCTGAGAGATGTCCAGTGTTTCCCTGATCGATATCAACAAGCAGTTTGGCGGGCTAACGATCCTTCCGTCGCTGTCGCTCTCCATCCCCAAGGGTTCCTTCACCGTCATCGTCGGCCCGTCCGGCTGCGGCAAGTCGACCTTACTCAGGATTGTGGCCGGCCTGGAAACGACGACCGGCGGCCGGATATGCATCGGCGACCGCGACGTGACAGAGGTCGACGCCGCCGAACGCGGCATTGCCATGGTGTTCCAGTCCTACGCCCTCTACCCGCACATGACCGTGGCGCAGAACATCGGCTTTCCCTTGCGGATGTCACGCGTCCCGAAGCTAGAGGCCGACAGCAAGGTCCGGCAAGCCGCCAGCATGCTGAAGCTGGAGCACTTGCTCGACAGGAAACCGAAGGCGCTTTCGGGAGGACAGCGGCAGCGCGTCGCGATCGGCCGCGCCATCGTCCGAGAGCCGGATGTCTTCCTGTTCGACGAGCCGCTTTCCAATCTCGATGCGGCGATGCGGACGCAGATGCGTGTCGATCTGGCCGAACTGCACCGCAAGCTCGGAGCCACGATGATCTATGTCACGCACGATCAGGTCGAAGCGATGACGATGGCGGACCAGATCGTGGTCATGAATGCGGGCCGTATCGAGCAGGTCGGCGCGCCGATGGAGCTCTACAACGAGCCCAGAACCGAGTTCGTCGCGGGGTTTCTCGGCGCGCCGAAAATGAACTTCCTCACCGGGCAATTCGCACAACCCTACGGCGCCGACACGCTCGGCATCCGACCGGAACATGTGGCCATTGAGGCCGCACCTGCAGTCTGGACGGGGCGTGTACGCCACCTCGAACGCCTGGGCGCCTCGACTGTCTATTATCTCGACCTGCGCGACGGCCAGTCTATGATCGTCACGACGTCGGGCGAAGAGATGCATGGGATCGGCGCCGAAATCGGATTGCGGCCGCGGGAAGACAGGCTGCATCGATTCAAGGCTGGCCTCCGCGAACAATGAGATAGCGCAGTTCGACCAAATCTCCGTATATACCGACATGCTTTGCGGGCTGAATCACCGCGACCAAAATGACATCGACAACCTGTCAGGAGAGAAAATGCTCCCCACCTACAAGAATCCGACAGCGCCGATCGAGTATCGTGTCGCCGACCTGATGCAACGGATGACGATCAAGGAGAAGATCGCCCAATTGCATGCCCTGTGGCTGATCTTGTCTGAAGATGGAAAGCATCAAGTGCGCGCCGACAAATTCACCGGCGCCGCCGACGGTGAAAAGCTTCGGGAACTGCTGAAGCATGGCCTTGGACAAATCACTCGCCCGCTGGGCAGCCGCCCCATCGAACCGCGTGAGGGCGTGAGAGCCCTGAATGAGTTGCAAAGATTCATGTGCGAGGAAACCCGCCTCGGCATCCCCGTCATGTCGCATGAGGAATGCCTTTCCGGCCTGATGGCGCGCGGCGGCACGCTCTTCCCCTCCGCGCTGGCTTTCGGCGCCACATGGAATCCCGAACTGATCGAGGAGGTCGGCCGGGCTATCGGTCTGGAAGCGCGCTCGGTCGGCTGCCACCAGGGGCTTGCGCCCGTGCTTGACGTGGCGCGCGATGCGCGCTGGGGCCGGACTGAGGAGACGTTCGGCGAAGACCCCTATCTGACGGGCATCATGGCCTCACGCTATGTGGCCGGCCTGCAGGGCGAGAAACGCGACCTTCTGGCGACGCTCAAGCATTTCGCAGGCCATTCCGCCTCCGAAGGCGGACGGAACCATGCCCCGGCCGCGCTCGGATGGCGCGATCTCAACGACACGTTCCTGTTGCCGTTCGAAATGGCGGTGAAGCTTGCCAATGCCGGCTCGGTCATGCCCGCCTATAACGACATCGATGGAGAACCCTGCCATGCGTCGCACCGCTTACTCACCGAAATCCTGCGCGATCAATGGGGCTTCGATGGCCTTGTTGTCGCTGACTATATCGGCATCAACCTGTTGCATCAGCATCATGGCGTCGCCTCGGATGCCATGGAGTCGGCGGCAATGGCCTTTAACGCCGGCCTCGATATCGAGCTTCCCGGAAACGACTGCGCCCAGCATCTTGAAACCGCGCTCGAACGCGGCCGGATATCCATCGATACGCTAAATGCGACTGTCGCCCGTGTCCTCACGGAGAAATTCAGGATCGGCCTGTTCGAAAAACCCTATGCTGACGAACAGACGATCCGGCTGCAAGCACCTGAATCGGTGGCGTTGGCGCGCAAGGTGGCGCAGGAATCCGTCGTCATTCTCGAAAACAACGGCATCCTGCCGATTTCAGGACAGCCGAAGATCGCAGTCATTGGCCCGACGGCCGACGATCCCCTGGCGCTGCTTGGCGATTATTCCTTCCCCGTCCACCTGATCGTCGCCGACCAGGTGGAAAGTACGCGCAATGTGATCACGCCGAGAGCGGCCTTCGAGGCGCGCTTCGGCGCCGAAAATGTCGTCTTCGCCAAAGGTTGCCATATCCTGGAGCAACGCGAATTCGGCAATCCCGCGTTCCCAGGGGACGTCCTGGACAGCACCAGCCTGGATGTCGAATCCAAGCTATCCCAGCGTCTCGACCTCATCGACGAAGCCGGGCAGGCGGCCAAGTCGGCCGATGTCGCCGTGGTCTGTGTCGGCGATCTCTCCGGTATTTTCCAGACCGGCACGGTGGGCGAAGGCTCTGACGTCGACAGCCTCGAACTTCCAGGCGTCCAGCAACGGCTTCTGGAAGCCGTGGTCGCGACGGGAACCCCCGTTATCCTGGTCATGTCGTCCGGCCGCCCTTACACGATCGGCGGGCTGGAGCCGAAACTCGCGGCCTTCGTCATGTCCTTCTTCGGCGGCCAGGAGGGCGGCAGCGGCCTTGTCGATGTGCTCACCGGAGAGGTGGAGCCGTCAGGCCGGCTGACGCTCTCGATTCCCCGCAGCGCCGGGGCCTCGCCTTATTACTACAATCACAAATTCAAGAGTTCGGGGACGCCGATCGCCAGGCATTTCGGCAGCCGATACCCGTTCGGCCACGGGTTGAGCTATACCGATTTTGCCTTCGAAGACCTCGTGGTCAAATCCGCCCAGGTGCCGATCGAGGGCGGCGTTGCAAGCCTCGCATTCACCATTCACAACATCGGAAATCGAGCTGGTTTCGCGGTGCCGCAGCTTTACATTCGCGACCAGGTGGCCTCTGTCGTCCGCCCCGTGAAGGAATTGAAAGGCTTCGGCAAGATGTGGCTCGACGCCGGTGAAAGCCGGCGCATGACACTCGATATCCCCTCCGACATGCTTTTCCTCACGGATATCCCTGGGGTGCGTGTCGTCGAACCGGGTCTGTTCGACGTGACCATTGGCGCGTCGAGCAATGACATCCGCCTGTCAGCAGTGATCGAGGCGGTCGGCACCACGCGAAAACTTCCGCAGAAATGGCGGATGACGAGTGAATTCTCCAGTGCTTGACGGCGACCTGGCAGAGGGACCGAAAGCACAGCATGTCGCCCGAAAGCGGTGCCCGATGTTGGGTAACGACCGATCTGCAACGCGCTTCAGCACTTAGCAGGGAAGCGCCGTGCCAGTTCCGTCGTCTCTTCGCAACTCAACGGCCTGGTTTTCTCGCCGCGCAACAGCAGGAACAGTTTGGCTGTCTCCTCGAGTTCTTCGATGGAATAGACCGCCTCGGAAAGATCGACACCGGCAACGACCGGACCATGGTTGGCGAGAAGCACTGCGTGGCTCCCGACTGCCCGCTCTGCAACCGCCTGGGCCAGGGCTTCGTCGCCAGGGGGATAGTATGGGACGAGAGGCAGGCGGCCAACGCGCATGACATAGTAAGCCGTCAGCGGCGGAAGCAGGTCATCATGGTCAAGGCCGCACAAACAGCTGACTGCGACTGAATGGGTCGAGTGCAGATGCACGACAGCGCCGGCGCGCTGCCGCTTCTCATACATGACGCGATGGAGAAACGCTTCCTTGGTGGGCGCGTCGCCCGAAATGTGCCGCCCCGCTCTATCCAGTTTGGCGATGCGTGCCGGGTCGATGGTTCCCATCGACGATCCCGTCGGGGTCATCAGCCATCCGTCATCGACGCGGACACTGATATTGCCGGTCGATCCGGCGGTCAGGCCGCGATCGAACAGCGACTTTGCATAGCCGGCGATCTGCTCGCGAATTTTTGCATCGCTCATGCGAGAATGTCCAAGGCGCGTTCGAAGAAATCAGGGCCACCGAAATTGCCGCTTTTGAGCGCCACCTGCAACGGCCGATCGGAAAGCGTCGTCGTCCATGGCACGCCGGGCGCAATCTCAGCGCCGATGGACAGTCCCTGTATTTTGAGTGCGGAAATCACTGCGCCCGACGTTTCTCCGCCCGCGACAAGCAGGCGGCTGACGCCATTGGCCACCAGCCCCTCGGCGATAGCGGCCAGTGCGTGCTCCATCAAGGCGCCCGCCTGCTGAGTGCCGTATCTCGCCTGGTTTTCCTGCACCTCCGCGGGATCGGCGGACCCGTAAATCACGATCGGCTGTTCGGCCGGCTGGCTCTGCGCCCAGGCAAGGGTCTCTTCGACGACCGGACGCTGTGCGGCGACGGCGTCGATATCGATCCTGCGGCTCGGCCAAAGCGCCCTCGCCCGGGCGAGCTGCTGACGCGTTGCAGCGGAACAACTGCCCGCCAGAATGGCTGTTCTTGGCCTTACCGTGGATGCGACAGCATCTTTCGCCGCTCCACGCGGTGAAAAACCGAAATTGGCCGGCAAGCCCATGGCCAGCGCCGAGCCTCCGGTGACGAGCTTGTGGCTGCGCACGACGCGTCCGATGGCACGGAGATGGTTGTCCTCGGTGGCGTCGGTAACGACATAGCGTTGTCCGGCCTGCGTGATCCCGGCAAAAGCGTCCGCGATCGCAGCGTCGCCAGCCGAAATCACGTCGTGAGGCACGAGGCCGACACCATGGGCCGACTGTTCGGCCATCAGCGCGACGAGGTCGGACCGACGCATCGGCGTCAGCGGATGGTCCTTCATCGGCGAATCCTGCAACAATTGGCGACCGACGAAAAGATGGCCGTTGAACACTGTCCGCCCGTTCTTGGGAAAGGCAGGACAGACCACCGCGATCCGCGCATCCAAGGCCTCGCTCAAGGCATCGGCGACAGGGCCGATATTGCCCTCAGCGGTCGAGTCGAATGTCGAGCAGTATTTGAAGAAAATCTGCTCGGCGCCGTGCGCCTTCAGCCAGGCAAGTGCATTGAGCGATTGCGCGACGGCGTCGGCGACCGGGCTGGTGCGGGATTTCAGCGCGACGACGACAGCGTCGGCATCGTGGCCATCGAAAGCCCGTGTCGGAACGCCAATCGACATGAYGGTCCGCATGCCCTCGCGCACGAGAATGCTGGCAATATCGGTCGCACCGGTGAAGTCGTCTGCTATGACACCAAGAGCAATCGTCACGATCATCCCCGCCTGTAAGGTTTGAACCAGTCCAAGCCGTCCGTCGTTCGACCGCGAGGATTGTACTCGCAGCCGACATGGCCGGTGTAGCCGAGTCGATCGAGTTCGGAGAACAGGAAGGGATAGTTCAGTTCTTCGCCGTCCGGCTCCTGGCGCGACGGCACGCTGGCGATCTGCGCGTGGCCGGTGATCGGCATCAGCCTGCGCAGGCATGTCGTCACATCGCCATGAATGATCTGGCAATGATAGATATCGAACTGAAGTCTCACATTGGCGAGCCCGAACTCACCGATCATCCGCGCGGCAGCATGGAAATCATTGAGGAAATAGCCGGGCATGTTGCGCCCGTTGATGGGTTCCAACAGGAGATTGAGCCCTTTTTCGGCGAGCCGATTGGCGGCATGTTCCACCGCACGACGATAATCGAGCTCAGCCTGCGGGTCGTTGCGGTCGGCAAGGCCGGCCATCAGGTGGATGTTCTTCACGCCGGTGGCCTCGGCATAGACGAGCGCGCGGGTCACGCCTTCGGCGACATCATCGAAGCGGCCCGGCAGCGACGCCATCCCGCGCTCGCCGGCAGCCCAGTCACCCGGCGGCATGTTGAACAGCGCCTGCGTCAAGCCGTTGCGGGTGAGCCGTTCGCGGATATCCTCCGGCTTGAAGTCGTAAGGAAACAGATATTCGACAGCAGAAAACCCGGCCTCGGCTGCAGCGTCGAACCGATCGAGGAACGACCATTCGTTGAACATCATCGTCAGATTGGCGGCGAAGACTGGCATGGCTCACCTCGTCTTTTCCGGCAGCGCCGCGCCGGAAAGTTGCGCATAAAGACGGGCAAGCGAGGAATCGTCATCGTGTCCCATCCCCGCGCCGCTGGCGGCAAGATACATTTGCAGCGCTGCGGCGCTCACCGGCACCGGATAGCGTTCGGTCCGCGCCATGTCCTGGATGATGCCGAGATCCTTGACGAAAATATCGATGGCGCTGAGCGGCGTATAGTCACCAGCGAGCACGTGCGGGATGCGGTTCTCGAACATCCATGAATTGCCAGCCGAGGCGGTGATCACCTCATAGACCTTGTCGAGGTCGAGCCCAAGTTTCGCGGCAAGAGAGATGGCCTCGCAGGCAGCGGCGATATGAACGCCGGCGAGCAGTTGATTGATCATCTTGAAGGCGGCACCGGCACCGGCGGCATCGCCGAGTTCATAGACCTTGGCAGCCATGGCATCCAGCGCGGGACGCGCCACGTTGAAGGCAGCCTTCGTTCCCGACGCCATGATCGTCAGTTCTCCGTTGGCGGCGCGCACGGCTCCTCCCGAAATGGGGGCGTCGAGATAGTGAACGCCCTTTGCCTCGATTTGCGAAGCAAGCTTTCGGGCCACGGCCGGGTCCATCGTTGCGGACGAAATAAACACGGAGCCAGCACGCATGACATCGGCAATGCCACCGGCGCCGAACAGGACGCCTTCCGTCTGCGCCGCGTTGACGACCACTGAGACCACGATATCAGCCTGCTTCGCGGCCTCGGCGATACCGGAAGCGGAGCGGCCACCCGCCTGAACGAAGCGGGAAACGGCATCTGTGGAAATATCGACACCGATCACATCGAGACCGGCTTTCCTGAGCGAGAGGGCCATGCCCATGCCCATGGATCCAAGGCCGATCACCGCCGCCACCTGGGGTGCTGCCGCATTTTCTTGGGGAGTTGTCATAGGATGATCCCTGAATGGTGCTATGGCGCTCCCAAGGGCTGACGGGGATATTCCGTCTCTCGCAATTTTGGCAGCGCTGCCATTTTTTATAACCTGTTTTGGCAGCGCTGCCAAGCCATTTTTGGCAGCGCTGCCATTGAATAACGGCACCATTCTTCTAGTATGCTCGGACAAGGCGGCCTCCCAGCATCCGTGCACTTGCTAAGCTCCTGATTGGCAAGGGGAAACGGCGACGCACCCGAGAACCAATTTGCGAAGGGCCAGGGCTGAGGATTGAAATGGACCTGAAAAATGCCCCCATCACGCTGGCCGAGGTTGCGAATGCGGCCGGCGTGGGTGAAAGCACTGTGTCCAGGGTGCTGCGCAATCACGGGTCCTTTTCCGAGAAGACGCGCGCGCGTGTCATCGCGGCGGTCGACAAACTCGGCTATGTTCCCAACAAGATTGCAGGAGCTCTGGCATCGACGGGCACGCCCCTGGTTGCGATCATCGTACCCTCGCTCTCGAATATTGTTTTCGCCGATGTCCTGAGCGGCGTGACGCGGGCGCTTGAGATGCGGCAAAGGCAGGCCGTGTTCGCCGTCACGGAATATGATCCGGTGCGGGAAGAGGCCCTGGTCGCCGCCATGCTGGCGTGGCGGCCGGCAGCGGTGATGCTTGTCGGCCTGGAGCATACCGAGGGAACGCGGAAGATGCTTCGCGCCGCAGGCTGCCGGGTTCTGGAATTGCTCGATATCGACGGAGAACCGCTCGACATCGCGGTCGGATTCTCCCAACGATCGGCCGGCAAGGCCACCGCTGCCCATCTCATCGAAAAAGGCTACACCCGTATCGCCTATATCGGGCACGACTTGGAGCGCGATACCCGCAGTGCAAAACGCTTCCAGGGATTCGTCGAACAGCTCGATCAAGCGGGGCTTGCGCTGAGAGAGCGGGAAATCCGGGATGCGGCCTCCTCGGTCAGCGAAGGGAAAGAGGGATTGGCATGTGTCTTAAGCCGATCGCCCGACGTCGAGGCTGTCTATTTCTCCAATGACGATATGGCGCTTGGCGGCTACTTCCATTGCCTGTCCGCAGGCATTTCCGTACCCGACCGGCTCGCGATCATAGGCTTCAACGCTCTCGACATCTGCCGCCACACCCCGCAGCCAATCGCGAGCATTCTAACGCCGCGTGTGGAAATAGGGCGGCTTGCCGCAGAGCTGTTTTTGGAGGATGCGCCAGCCCAGACAGTCGACGTCGGGTTTTCGCTCGTCCCTGGCGCGACGGTTTGACGAGATTGCGATCGGGGATCACGAGGATATGGAACAGGCGATCAGGTCTCGGTTGGTTCGGCCAGTTGAAGCAACCGAACCACGTTGCACTCGATCACATCCCCGTTACGCCGGATTGCTCCAGCCTCCTCCAGGAGAATAATGGAACGATTGACCTTTGGTCGTGACGCTCCGAGAACGCTGGCAATGTCGGACTAACTTAAGCCAAGATGCAGACTGGCCCGGCCGGGCAATTCGTCGCCGTGGATCTGATGCAGGGTTGCGATTAAAAAGCGGGCGACGCGTGCGTCGAGATCGTAGAGAGCGATGGTTTCCAATTGCCGCGTCGTCTCGCGCACGCGTTTGCACAGAAAGCGCATGACCGCCTCCACCGCGGCGCGGTGGCGCGCCATCAATGCCGTGAAGTCGCTCTTGGCGATGACGTAACCTTCTGCGGCAACCATCACCGTCGCGTCAGCCGAGCGCGGTTCGTCGTCGAGCAGCGACATTTCACCGACGAGATTGCCGGCGTCGAAGTGCCGGAGAGACAGCTCCCTGCCCTGGGGCGTGATCAGCGAAGCCTTGATCCGGCCCGCGGTCAGCAAGATCATGTAATTGCCTTCGTCGCCACGCTGGAACAACACGGTCCCAGGCGGCCACCGCCGACAACTGGCGAGCGCGGCCACTTCCTCGATCAGCTCGTTGGAAAACTCTTCGAAGATGGGAAATGATCGCCAGAATGCTGGGCTTTTGTTGATTTCAGCCATTCCGTGAGCCTGCCTCCCCGCCAGCGCGCCTCGATAGTATGAAACCGCAGCAATACCAGCTGTTTGCTGCCATGCAAGCAATTAACCCTGCGACGCCATTCGCATAACGTCGTAGTATGAAGCCAATTCCAGCGGTGGAGGCTCGACGAAATGGGGCAGAGCCCGCCTCGAATATTTTGCGGCAAGGAAAATGTCGTGACGCATCCGTTGCTCGGACGTGATTGCGCGAACAACAGTATAAACCGGTGAGAACTCCGTCCGGCCTTTGACCTGGATGCGATCGAGCTCCACGACCGCAAATCGGTCGGCAACCGCCTTTGCTGTCCGTTCCCCGATCAGCAGCGGCGTTCCATAGTTCTTCGAGGCACCCTCAAGTCGTGACGCCAGGTTGACGCTGTCGCCGAGCACGGAATAGTCGAAACGCTGGGCGGAGCCCATATTGCCGACGACGCATTCGCCGGTGTTTATGCCAATCCCGATCCGCAGCGTGTATGCCTCGCGCCCGCTGGACCTGGCTTCCTCGGCCAGTTCCGCATTCAGCCGATCGATCGCGCCCAGCATTTCGAGCGCGGCCGAAACCGCGTGGATCGCATGGTCGGGATCGTCGAGCGGCGCATTCCAGAAGGCCATCAGGCAATCGCCGATATATTTATCCACCGTGCCCTCCTTGAGCACGATGTCGCTCAGCGGCGTCAGAAGCCGATTGATCAATGCCGTCAACTGCTCCGGATCGTCCTTGAGCTGTTCGGATATCGTGGTGAAACCGCGCACATCGCAAAACAGGATCGACAGCGTTCTGCGCTCTCCGCCCAGCTTGAGATGAGACGGATCATCTGCGAGCCGTTTCACCAGTGCCGGGGAAAGATATTGCGAGAATGCCCGAATGATCTGCTTTCGATTCTGACGTTCCTCGGCATAGTCGAATGCAGCCTGGGCCGCTGCAACAGCGAGATAGGCCACCATTGCACCAAGCGGCGAGACGAAGACATAAGTCAACCACAAGCCGGCGCCGCTGATCGCAGCCAGCAGGAACAGGGCGAGCAGCCCGGCCGTCACGGTGCGCCAGCCGGGGGACCCGACGGAGACCGCAGCCGCCAACACACAGGCGCCGAACAGCAGCGGCAAGCCTCCGATCCAGCCCGGATGGACGACGGACAGGTTTCGCCGGAGATTTTCGAATATTGTCGCCTGGATCTCGACGCCGGCCAGCAATTTGCCTGTATGAACGGTATAGGATGTCGCGAACGCGTCGCTGGCGCCGCTTTTCACGCTTGCCGCATTCTGCAGGCTCAGCCCCACAATCACCACCCGGTCCTTGAAAAACCCTGATGGTAACATCTTCTCGGGATCAAGCGCCTGATAGTAGGACACCGTTGGAAAGGTGCGCGCTGGCCCGAAAACCTGTGCCAGCCTGTCGCCAAGCGGCGCACCGACCCTCAGCCCCGCGGCCTGCCCCAGCCGGACGGCAAACCCGTCCGTATAGGTCGGCATCCGCCGGAAGACGCCGTCCCGGCCCAGGCCGATCGATGCGATACCGGGTTTTGCCCCCGTTTCCGTCAACTCCGCGATCGGCTCGACCCGTATGAGCTGATCGGCCTCAGGCGTCACGATCAGCGTTTCGTCTCCCGCCAGCACAATGTCCGGGCCGAGAGCCCTGGCCAGAGCCAGGTCGTTTTCGGGCTTGGACGGTTCGGAGAAAATGATGTCGAGAGCGATCGCCTTGGCGCCGGCGGCACGAAGTTGCTGGATAAGCTTGGCGTGCAGTGCACGCGGCCAGGGCCACTGCAAATTCACATCGGCCATCGACGGTTCATCGATCGCCACGATGATCGGCCCGTCGGAAGAAAGTGACGGGCGCCGCAAGGTCGACATGTAGTCGAACAGTTTTAAATCGAAAAGCTGCCACGCACCAAGGCTGGTTATCGATGCGACGATGATGAATGTCACGACAGCGGTAAGGCCGGCTCGCAGTGACCGGCGACGTAGCCGATTTTCTGCCGTACCGGGCCGGCCGTTCGCCAAAAGGCTTCCTGTTGCAAGACCAGACTTCAGCAAAAGACCTCAACCAAGCGACTTCTGTCGTCAGATAACCACAGAGCACGAATTCTGCAAAGGCAAACCTGATTTGTCGTTTTGCCAAACTTGAACTCTCGTTCAGTTTCGTTAATCTGCCTTAAGTCTCGGGGGACCTCAGTTTGGCGATCATCAATTCCGGTAACGAAAAGGGCGAGAATGGGCGGGATTTGCCGCCTGCGTTTGCGCGCTTATTTTGTTGAGGCGGAAAGCTATGGAGAGGCGCCAGGTTTCCAAGTCCAATAAACAGACGTTTCGTTCCTCACGACGGATAGCGGTCGCTTTCACCGCTCTTCTGTTGAGCCTCGCAGCTTCGCGCGGATTGGCCGAAACATATCCTCGGGTTTCGGCGGCCGAAGGAACGGTCGTCGCCCACAAGATCGGCGAGGAAGCGAAGTTCGTGGATCTGCCCGTCTGGCGCCCGGTGGATGTCGAACAGAACCTTCTTGCCGGAGACACGCTGCGAACCAATGCCGGCGGCAATCTCTCCATTCGTTTCGCCGACAAGACGCTTGTTCGCATGGGCCGCAACACCACGCTGATCGTAAAAAAGATCGACAGCGTCGACGAGAGCGTGCTCGGCCTGACGGAAGGATCGGTCTGGGCGCGCGCCGTGCGCGGGGGAAGCCGCCTGGAGATCGACACGCCGGCCGCCGCCGCCGCCATCCGCGGCACGGACTGGACATTGCGGGTCAGCGCCGGGCAGACAACGCTGACGGTGCTGGAGGGCGCCGTCGAACTGAAGAATCCGCATGGCACGGTCCTGGTTCGTCAAGGCGAAGGCGCGACCGCGACGCTCGGTCAGGCGCCGCGCAAATATACGCTCGTGAACCTCAGGGAGCGCGAGCAGATGCTGCTCTACACCGAATTGCGCGGCGTGTTCTCGGATCTGCCGGCGACAGGCATGGACGGCCCACGGTCGCGCGCAGAACGCCGCCGCCTATTGGCGGTTCCCCCGCGCAACCGGACTGCGGATGACTGGCTCATCCTCGCCGAGACATCGCTGCTTCTCTCCGGCCGAGCGGATGCGCGCATGGCGCTTGCCCATCTCAAGCGGCCGCTTGCCACGAGAGACGAGGCGCGGGCAAAGCTTGTTGAAGCCATGCTCGCCGGCCTGGACACGCATTATGCCGAAGCCGCTCGTCTGTTCGCGGCGGCACTTCCGGCACTGTCACATGACCGCAAGGCAGTCGCCGCCTATGGTCTCTGGTTCGCGCGCTCACTCGCCGAGCCAGACAAATCCATCCCACCGCCGAGCCAGGCTGCCTATGCGGACGACGTTATCTCGGCACTCGCCCAGGCCAAGGCCATCGCCCATTTGAAGGGCCAGGCCGACGCCATCGCAGTGCTCGTCGCCGCGGAAAAACGCTTTCCCGACGATGCGAGGCTCTGGGCGATGCACGCCGCTTTGGCCATGGAACTCGATCGTCGCGACGAGGTGAAGGCCGCACTCGACCGCGCCGGACAGCTCGATCCCGACGAACCGTCCTATCTTTTGATCCTGGGCCGGTACAAGGCGGCGATTTCGAGCGATTTGAATGGTGCGCTTGCTGATCTGCAACATGCAGCGGCAGTGGCCCCCGGTGCTGATGATGTGTGGAACGAGATCGGTGTTGTGCAGGATGATCGGAATGCCATCGTCGAAGCTGAGGCCGCCTATAAGCGTGCCATTGCCCTCAATCCCGAAAATGCGGCGTTACACGCAAACTATGCCCGCTTCCTGATGGACAATGACCAGGTGCTGGCGGCCAAACGCGAGATCGACGCCGCCGCGGCGCTCGATGCGCATTCCTATGCCGTGCTGGCCGCCAAGGGCCGCTATTTATTGCGCATCGGAAAGCCTGCGGAAGGCGAAAAGGCGTTGCTGGAGGCCAACGCGCTCAATCCAACCTACGGCGACGCGCTGATCGGCCTGGCGATTGCCAGCTACCAGCAGAATTCTACTGATGAAACGGCACAGGCGCTCGACAATGCAGACCGTTTCGATCGCGACAACCCTTCCATCCCTCTGATCCGCGCCGGCATCGCAGTTGATCAGTTCGAGGCCGATGAGGCCATTGTTCAAGCACGCGAAGCATTGCGCCGCAGGCAGCTAAGGGGCGGCTTCTACACCGGCTACGATGCCAATCGTCAAGCATCGTCCTATCTCGGTATCACACTTGAAAATCTCGGCATGGACGAGTGGGGTCAGTATTATGCCGCCCGCGCCTACGATCCGTTCAAATCTTCGACGTTTTTTGACGAAGCCGATGCCGGCCGGCTGTCGCCATTTGTGAGCCTGCCGCCGTCAGGCCTTGACCGGTTCCCGACTGGCCAATCCACGGAATCTTCGCATTTGCAAGGCTTTCTTCTGGACCCGTTGACGGTCGCAGACGAGAGCAAACGGAACACGCTGGAGCGGCGCAGTTTTTTCGAAACGGATCTCGGCATAAGCGGGCTTGACCAAGGCACTGGCATGGGCCCGTTCGGCAATATCGCGCTTCAGGGAACCAGCTACTCTGGCATTCCGGTCAGCTACTACATACAGGGTGAAATCGAACGCCCGAAAGGGCTGCGTGACAATGACGATCATCAATTCGATGGTGGTGTAATCCAGTTGGGGCTCCGCCCGACCCTGAATGACAGCATTGTCCTGTTCGGCAACAGGTATCGCGACGACGAGAGCTTTCCCGGGCAAGTGTTCGCCCCGACTCCGCTCGACAACGCGCAAACCTATAACACGACGATTGGCGGCGCGTGGAGCCACACGTTCGAAGATCGCAATGTCCTCCAAGTCCTTGCGCTGTCGAGCGACACCGACATTCAGCAGCAAGCGACCATCAACAACGATAAGCAACTGCTCGATCAAAGGTCGTCCGACCGATATTTCACCTTCGGCCTCAACCATATTCTGGGGGTAGGACCAGTGACGCTCCGCTACGGTGCGGAGGTGACACAACTTGATAGCACGGTGTCACGTACCTTGACCCCCTTGAACGGTAGTCCGGTCAAAGAATACGGGCCATTTCCGAGTGAGGTTCTGGCAAGCCGTGGCTATGTCGACGCACTGTACGACGCGACGAAGGATCTCCAGTTGCAGGCCGGCGCGTATGTTACCCAATTCGACGACGAGACCAATCGATGGGGTCCAATCGATCCGAGGCTCGGAGTGGCGTGGTCGCTGGCCAGCAATCATTGGCTCCRTGCCTTTTATCGGCAGGATACGCAAGTGCCGACGAGCTATACTTTATCACCGATCTCAACCGTAGGGCTCATGCCTATGGATCTGCCGGTTTTTGTGGGAGGACAAATACGAACTGCAGCTATGCGCTGGGATGCGGAATGGAACGAACGTCTGTTCACGGCTGTCGAGTACCAACATGTGAGATTCCGCGACCTGTCACTATCGATCGAGGACATTGAGGACAGTTTTCCGTCTACGCGCGGACAAATCGACCAACTGAGTTTCAGTGCTAATTATTGGATAGGCAACGGTGTGGGCACATTCAGCACGTTGACATTCAATCGCAGCAAGGACCTGACATCCGGCCTCGATGGCCTCCAGGTGCCGCTCGTTCCCAATTACCAGGCCCAAGTCGGGTTGAAATATGTGAACCCTTCGCGCATCACCGCAACGATCGCTCAAAATTTCGTCGGCCGCCGGGTTGGCCTGCAATTGCTCGATAACCACACTCCGGTGTCAATAAAGTTGGACCGGTACACGACCACCGATGCGGGCCTGACTTGGACATCGGAAAACCGTACCGTCGATTGGGGACTGGTTATTACCAACATTTTCAACACCCGATCGGAATCTGCCGTCGACATTCCCGCACCCGGTCGAACGATCAAGGCAAGCTTTACTGCTCGATTCTAGCCGTTGCCCCTCAAAGCTAACAGCGACCTATCGACGAAAGAGATGTTGCGCCACAAAAAGGCCAAGCCGCCCCTCGCCCAGATACTTTCGCGCCAAGAGGAACTGCAGACCGCGCATCCGGATCTTGAGCTTGGCGCAGCTCGGATTTTTATCGATGATGGACAGATTTCGACATCGGGCGGGGTCACGGCCGGCATGAACCCGCGCAATTTTGCGCCGCTCTATGCAGAGGAAACCGGCTTTACACCGGCCAAAGCAACTGAGGCGATGCGGCTTGAAGCGGCCTACCGGGCGCTCGAAGGGGCTGATCTGCCGATCAAGCCCATCGCCATCCGGTTCAGCCTGGCGACTGAACAAAATCTGCGCCGCGTGCTTCACCGCCAGTTCGGTATCCTGCCCTCCGATTGCCGTCTTCGCTTTCGCGCGAGAAATCCGATAGATACAGCGCGTGTTTCTCTATCGTTGCCTATGCAGGCTGACCGCCAATGGATTTGAGTTTTGTAACGGGCTGGCATGTCTTGCTAGATGGCGGCAGCGCGATTCGATCGTTGGTCGAACAATAGGGAGAGAGTAATGGACCTGACCAAGGCAACACACATGAACAGGGAATTCGGCACGTTTAGCATCGTTGGCGGCAGCGTCGAGATCGAGGCGCTCGGCGGCACGAACTATTTTGTCAGCCCGGACGGTTCGATGCCGGAGCTGAACGCGCCGTCACTGGAATTTGCCACTGACTCCCCGGTTTTTGTTCTCCAGGCGAAGGTGACAGCTGCCCTCGGCACAATTTATGACGCAGGCGGGCTGATTATCCGCACCGCGGCTGGGCAATGGGCCAAGTTGGTTTATGAGCTGTCCGCGCTCAACGACCCCACCATCGTGTCCGTCGTCACGCGGGACACGTCCGATGATTGTAATTCGGAGGAACCGGGGACCGACTCGGTCTACCTGCGCATCCACAAGGATGACAATCTGGTTGCCTTCCATTGGTCCCTCGATGGGCGTTTCTGGAAGATGGTGCGAATCTTCGCACTCGGCTCCGCTGACGACGCCTTCAGCGTGGGGTTGCTCGCCCAGGCGCCGCTCGGTCAGCCATGCCGCGTGAAGTTCGACGAAATCGCAACATCGTCCGTGCGGATCGAAAACCTCCGCAACGGCAACTAGATCGGCGAACATTCCGACTGAGCCGTTTGGATTTCCCGTTAACAGGATTTCGGGCGCGTCCCTTTCGATGGAGACTGGCAGGCGGCGCCTTGCGCTGCAAAGTCAGGACTCTGTTGGGGGAATGCATATCCGTGACTGCAGTGGCGGCTGTGTTCGATCAGAGCTTTGATTTTTGCTCAGTGTCCGAACGAAATCAATGTCAACGACCCACGGCATAAAGACGGCAGCTCCTTATAGCCCAATGGCATTGATCACTTTGTCTTCCTGGTCGATGATATGGACGATGCACTCCGCTTCTACATTGATGTCATGCGCTGCCAGCCGGGATATTCCTATCCAGCGCGCGGCATGGAGCAGGTGTGGTGCGGATCATCCCCATCATGCTGTGGGATACGACGCATCCCGGCGGCAAGCCGGTCCGTCGCAAGCGTGAAACCTGCGGCATGCAAGGCAAACGGAGACCTCGCGACCAAGTCGCAACACGGGCCGAGTAGCGAGAGCCTCCTGACGGTGTGATGATCGGCAGGCTTGATTAACCGAATACCTTGGTCAGCGCATTGTCGATCGCATGGGTCAGCGTATCGATATCGCTCTCGGAGGCGATCAGTGCCGGGCTCAGGCAAAGCGTATTGTTAAGCCCGGGGATCGAACGGTTGGTCGCACCTATGATGACGCCCTGCGCCAGGCAGTCCGCGACAACGGCCTGGACCTTCTTCTCATCGGCCGGCTCTTTGGTCTTGCGGTCGGCGACCAGTTCGGCGCCGCAGAAGAGGCCGGCGCCGCGCACATCGCCGATGGCGGCATGACGTTCCTGCAGGGCACGCAGGTTGCCGATGAGACGTTCGCCCATGCGCACCGTGTTGTCGAGCAGGTTCTCGTCTTCGATGATGCGCATGTTCTCAAGCGCGGCCGCCGGGCCGGCGACGCAGCCGCCGAAAGTCGAGATGTCACGGAAATAGGACAAGGGATCGGCGGGATCGTCCTTGAACATGTCGAAGACTTTTTCGGTCGTCACGGTGCAGGAAATCGCGGCATAACCGGACGCGACGCCCTTGGCCATGGTGACGAAATCCGGCTCGATGCCGTATTGCTGGTAGCCGAACCATTTGCCGGTGCGGCCGACGCCGCAGACGACTTCATCGATGTGCAGAAAAATATCGTATTTGCGGCAGATGTCCTGCACCCGCTCCCAGTAACCGCGCGGCGGAGTGATAACGCCGCCGCCAGCGGTGACCGGCTCCAAACAAATCGCGCCGACCGTATCGGGGCCTTCGCGCAGGATGACGTCCTCAATGGCATCCGCGGCACGCTCGCCATAGTTCTCGACCTCGCCCCACTGGCTGCGATATTCCAGGCAGTGCGGCACTTCGACGAAGCCTTCCGGCAACGGGCCGTATTGCAGCCTGCGCTGCATCTGTCCGCCAGCTGCGAGGCAGCCGAGCGTCGTGCCGTGATAGTCGCGATCGCGATAGAGGATTTTGTATTTCCGGCCGCCATGATGACGTTCGGAAATCTGGCGGACCATCTTGAAGACCTTCTCATTGGCCTCCGAACCGGAATTGGAGTAATAGACGCGCGTCAGCCCCGGCATCTTCTCGCTCAGCCGCTTGGCAAACAGGGCGCCCGGAATGGAGCCGGCCGCACCGGCATAGTAATTGAGCTTGACCAGTTGATCGCGCACCGCGTCGGCAATGCTCTCGCGGCCGTAACCGACATTGACCGTCCAAACGCCGCCCGAGAGACCATCGAGGAATTCCCGGCCGGTCGCATCCCATAGCCGCATGCCCTTGCCTTCGACGAACACGCGCGGGTCGCCCGTTTCGAACGGCTTATGCTGGGTCAGGTGGTGCCAGACATGTTCGCGGTCGGCTGTGACGACATGGCTGATATCGTTTGGAGACGTCGTGATGTTCATTTCGGAGTTCCCTTATGCAGACGATTGTTGGAAACGGAGCACGACGCACGCTTTGTTTCAGGCCTTGCGCCGGCACGGCGGGCGACGCGAAACAGGACGATCGCTGAATTGACGACAGCAAGCGACAACAGCGCATGGAGCATGGTCTGGATACCAGATGAAACGATCAGTTTGCCGGCGATCAACGGAAAGCCGAACACCCCGATGAAATAGGCCAGTGCGAACAACAGCAGCGACTGCGGCATGAGGCCTGCCGGCGCCTCGTTGGCAGCGAGGCCGTTGATCACGGAATAGGTCAGCCCGTACCCCACCCCCAGCATCGCCGCGGTTCCGAGATAGGCCAGCGGGTTGGACGGCATGAAAAGGAATGGGATGATCGAGGCCAGCGTCAGGCTCGTCAGGACCAGAAGTGAATGGAACGGGTCCTGCTTGACGACATGTTTTGCAAGGAACAGGCGGCCAGAGATCGCAGCCGACATGAAGCCAAAGAAGAACAGGGAATAATCGAACCCGTGCGCTTTGGCATAGCTGGTCTGAAAGCTGGACAGCCCACCGAAGATTGCGCCGCCGACGCCAACCATGACGATGGAATATATTGCAGGCGAAGCGACGACCTGGCGCGCGGCACTGAACGAGATCTTGTTGACATGCGGCACAATCTTGCCAGCGCCGGTCAGCCGGACATGGAGCCAGAAATAAAGCGCGCCGCCGATGAGGCTGGAAAACGACGCCAGCGCGAAGGCCGTTTCGATCGGCAACGACAAGCCGGTGGCAATACGGCCGACGATCGGTCCGGCACCGATGCCCGACATCATCGACCCCGAAAGCAGGGCGAAGGACTTGATCCGGTGTTCCGGCTCGATGATCGCGGCGACCAGGATGGGTCCGAGCGTATAAAACGTGCCCCAGCCGATGCCGAGGATCAGGCCGACGGTCATCAGGCCCGCCCCGGCTGAAGGGACCAGGGCAAAGCCCAGCCCCGAAGCCGCAAGAAACAGTCCCGAGACGGCCACGGCCCGCGGGGAACCGATGACGTCGGCGATGTGGCCGGACAGGATGACCAGAACGACGGTACTGAGCGTGGCGGCCGAGATCACCAGACCCGCCATCGCCTCGTTTCCGCCGCGCTGCCCCACCAGCATCGGAATCAGAAAGGTCACGCCATAGGCGATCGAAAGGAGAAATCCACCGATGCAGAGGATGGCAAATTCGCCGCCATCGACTTTCTTCTGCGCAACGGAGATGTTCATGTGTCCACGTGCCCCCGCGATGAAACACATCCGGACTTCCGTGGCGACGAGCATCCTGCAACACCGTGGAGACGGCGCGTTGCGCGGCATTGCCTGTGACACGGTGTTTCCTCCGGAATGTCGCGATCATGGAAATCACGTTTGGACTTCATCAACAAGTCGTTTTCTTTGTTTCCATAACCCATTGAAAAACATGATATCATCGTTCATATGTTTCGAAATGATCAACACTCTCAACACGCCGGCGGAGGTATTGCATTGATCGACGATCTGGGCGGACGACTTCGGCATGTCCGCGAACTTCACGGCCTGTCGCAAAGACAGTTGGCCAAACGCGTGGGCGTGACCAACTCGACGATCTCGCTCATTGAATCGAACAGCAGCAATCCGTCCGTCGGTGCACTCAAGCGCATTCTCGACGGGATACCGATCGGGATGGCGGAGTTCTTCGCCCTGCAGCCAGCCGCTCCGAAAAAGGCTTTTTACCGGGAAGACGAATTGATCGAGATCGGCAAGGGTCGAATCTCCTACCGACAGGTCGGAGAAAAGACATTCGGCCGTGCTCTTCAGATTCTGCGCGAACGATATCAACCGGGCGCCGACACCGGCTCCATTCCTCTCGTCCATGATGGCGAAGAAGGCGGGATCATCCTCAGCGGCAAGCTGGAAGTGACTGTTGACGGCGAGCGTCGGATTCTCGGCCCGGGCGACGCGTATTACTTCGACAGCCGCAGGCCGCACCGCTTCCGATGAGTTGGGCCGGTCGTCTGCGAAGTCGTGAGCGCATGCACCCCGCCGACGTTTTAGTCGGGTGTCAATTCGAGGCAGATCTCGCCCAGCTTATCAACTGAGCGCAGCAAACGAGGTGTCGGCTCATTGGCGCAGTTGAGCTTATGATGGTGGGAAAGGACGGGCTGAAACGAAGGAGACGCATGCCGACCTGCAGGATGCCGGCGACATGCCCCCTCGGATCCAAACGAGAGGCGTTTGCCTTTGGCTGCTCCGGTGTTATGTAATACGCAACCAATCAGCATTGCGGGACTCACATTGGAACCTCAGATCCGACAACATAATTTGCGGCAGCAGGCATTGGATATCCTCAAAGCGCGACTGGTTTCCGGAGCATTGGCACCGGGTGAGATTTACTCAGCTGCCGCGATGGCGGCAGAGCTTGGCGTTTCCAACAGCCCGGTACGGGAGGCGATGCTGACGCTGGTCCATCAGGGTCTCATGGAAACCGTTCGCAATCGCGGATTTCGGGTTATCCCCATTCGGCGTAAACAGCTGGAAGATATTTATAAGGTGCGGCTCCTGCTGGAAATTCCGAGCATCCACACGCTTGCAGGCATGCCGGACCAGGTGCGCAAAGTGGAGCACGAACTGCGTGCGAAGCTCGCTGAACTCCGCAATAGTGCCGAGAACAACGACATTGTCGGCTATTTGAGGGTCGACAAGGCATTTCATCTCCAGCTTCTCGGGATACTCAACAATCCCTATCTGGTGTCGACCATCGAAACGCTTCGCGATCAGGTGCGACAGTATGGCGTTGGTGGCGTTACCGCCCACGCCGTTCTTTCCCGTTCGGCCAGCGAGCACGAGAAAATACTCGAAGCCATTCTCGCGGGCGACGGTGACAAAGCGGCGGATCTGATGAGGCATCATATTCATCAGTTGATCGAAGACTGGGGCGGCCCGGCGTCAAATCAACCAGCCTAAGAATCATTTTCACAGTTTATAGTCGGACTAGGTCCTCCTACCGCCTGCATACAGGTTGCGCCGCCAAACTTGCATCACCAGCGCGAATGACATATATAATATGTAACCGATAACCCATTGTGATAGTCCGTGGAAAATATTCTTCAGCAAATGAATTTGCGGGACCAGGCGCTCCAGGTCCTGAAACTGAGACTGGTATCGGGCGACCTTGCGCCAGGTCAGATCTATTCCGCTGCGGCGCTGGCCGCAGAACTGGGCGTATCGAACAGCCCAGTCCGTGAGGCCATGCTGACGCTCGTCAATCAAGGCCTGATGGAGACGGTGAAGAACCGTGGCTTCAGGGTCGTTCCGCTCAGCGACAAGGAACGGCGTAATATTTATGAACTCAGGATGCTCCTGGAGATACCGTCCATGGTCAAGCTCAGCACGATGAAAGACATCGTCGCTCAGCGATTTCAGGAGTTTTCAGAAATTGCCGCGACCATGTTCAGACACGCCAAGGAAGGTGACATTGTCGGCTATCTCGACATGGACCGGCAGTTCCATTTGGGTCTGCTGCAACTGCTTCAGAACGAACAGCTTGTTTCCATCGTCGAAAATCTTCGAGACCAGTCAAGGCAATATGGTTTGAAGGCGCTATCGGAGCGCGGGGGATTGGTGCGGTCGGCTGAGGAACACCAGCCCATCCTGGACGCGATCGTGTCGGGCAATGGTCCGCTGACCGCAACGTTGATGACCAATCATCTCAGCCATCTCGTGGGAGACTGGGCCTGAGACAGGCCCTTTCATGAGATATGCTCGGAGTCTATCAGGCCTGAACAAAGCACGTCGCCGGGTGGTAGCGCGGCGACGTGCTCCTGGAAGCGAGCAGTCATACTGGGAGGTTACTCGCGTCAGAAGCCATACTTCGGCGGCGTCGAACCTTGTGTGTAGATCTCGGCACTCTTTGCGGCACCATACGAGG
>NZ_JBFUFK010000023.1:0-107193 GCF_056403475.1 Rhizobium sp. P2_G9
GGCTCGGGCGTTGCCGCCGCCTCGCCAAGGATTGGGAAAAATCCATCGAAAGCTCAACAGCATGGGCGCAAATCGCTTCAATCCGAATGCTCACAAGGCGCATCGCAAGGTATTGGATCTACGAATGAACTTTTGAATCGGGCTCTTAGTTGCACAGACAAAGCACATCTGCTAACTTTTGTCGGCGAGGAAATACTAAAGACGAAGCCTTCCCTCATCTTTCTGCAGTTTCGACCATCCCTGATGTAGATGGGCTACGACTGCAGCAATGACACCATACCTGCTGAGAATTGCTGTTCATCCCAAGCCACGGAGACGAGCCAATGGCCGACTTCACCATCAAGGGTACCAAGCATTCCGTCACCAATCTCAATCAGTCCGACAGTACCTGGACAGTCGTTGCGAGCGCCACGATCGACGTCAGGAACAATTCAGCGTTTTTTGAAGATTCCGATGTGTCGGGCAATACGCTGGTCAACAACGGCCACGTAACCGCCAACAACGGCGAGCACACGATCACGTTCTTTCTGGACGGCGGGGGAACCAACGTCACCAACAGCAAGAGCGGCGTCATCAATGGCCTGACCGGCGTCCGGCTGGGCGGCGATCAACAGACGATGGTCAATGACGGCCTGATATCCACGAGCGAAGAGGGAATAATGGTCTTTGGCAAGAGGAGCCATGTGACCAATCACGGCGATATCGTCACCGGCGGCACCTCCATCGACTTGATCGATTGCAACCATTCCATCATCGACAATGCGGCCGACGGCAAAATCAAGTCCACCGGCGGCACCGGCATTTCCTTTTCCACCGACCCGGGCACATCGATTACCTTCAGGAATGAAGGCGTTGTCACCTCGAAATTCGATGCCATTTCCGGATCGGATGGCAACGACAAGGTCATCAACCACGGCACGATCAACGGAAATGTCAGCCTCGGCAACGGCAACAACCTTTTCGACACGCGCGGCGGCACCTTTACCGGTACCTTCACCGCCGGCGACGGCGACGACACGCTGATCACCGACAATGCGGCCATAGGGTTTTCCAACACATCCGCCGGTGATGGCACGGATACGGTCAAATCGACCGTGTCCTATACGTTGAGCGCCAATGTCGAAATTCTGCGCCTGCTCGGCAAGGCCGATATCAATGGCACCGGTGCCAGTGGCGCAGAGGGACAGCAGATTTTCGGCAATTCCGGCAACAATGTCATCAAGGCTTTGGGCGTCGACAACACCCTGTCCGGCGGCCGGGGCAACGACACTTTATCCGGTGCTGCGTTTTCGTCCGATACGTTCCTGTTTGCCACCGGCGACGGCAAGGACACCATAAAGAACTTCGTCGAGGGCCAGTTTGCGGATCATCTCGACGTCTCCAAGTGGAGCGCGATCACCGATTTCAACGACCTCATGGATCATCACGTCAAGGACGTCCATGGCGGCGTCATGATCTTCGCCGGTCAGGACAGCGTGCTGCTCCAGGGGCTCGAGAAAGCCAATCTCACCGAGGATAATTTCGTGTTCTGACGAACAGAAAGAGCCGGGTCAAAGCCAGGACAGGCTCTACGCCGCCTGCGGCTCCTTGATCGGCGCGGTCAGCAGGCGGATCGGCACGAGCGGGCCGTCGGTCGGATTGACCTGGCCGACATTCTGCCAGCGGATCAGTTCCATGCTTCCATCGAAATGCTCGACGATGGCCGTGCAGCTTTCCACCCAATCCCCCGTGTTGATATAGGTGGTGCCACCAATATCCTCGATGATCGCGTGATGGATGTGGCCGCAGATGACGCCGTCGACCTGATGGCGGCGGGCTTCTTCGGCGACGACGTTCTGGAACTCGCCGATGAAGTTGACGGCGCGCTTGACTTGCTGCTTGGCCCAGGCCGAAAACGACCAATAGGGCAGGCCAAGAACGCGGCGCACCTTGGCGATCCAGACGTTGAGCAGCATGGCCATATCATAGGCCCAGTCGCCGAGATGAGCGATGAATTTTGCGTTGCGGACGACGACATCGAATTCGTCGCCGTGCAGCACAAGGTAACGCTTGCCGTCGGCGGCTTCGTGGATGATGTTCATCTCGACTTCGATGCCGCCGAAATGCACGCCCGGATAATCGCGCATGAAGCTGTCATGATTGCCCGGTATGTAGACGATACGGGCGCCCTTGCGGCCCTTGCGCAACAGCTTCTGCACCACGTCGTTGCAGTTCTGCGGCCAGTGCCACGAGCGCTTCAGCCGCCAGCCGTCGACGATGTCGCCGACCAGGATGATCGTCTCCGCATCATGACAGCGCAGGAAGTCCAGAAGGAAGTCCGCTTTCGCCGCCTTCGATCCGAGATGGATGTCCGAGAGGAAGATGGTGCGGAACCTGCGGGCCTCGACATTGTCAGCGTGGATTTCTGCTTCTTCGGACATAGCCTGCCTCACGAAAATCTAGCCTCTCGAAAATCAGACTCCTGTATCAGCTTTATGACAGGCCGAGATTTACCCTTGCCATTAAGCCGGCCTTCACGGTTTTCGGGCATGTTTTGAGCTCGAAACGACATTTTTGCCGCTGAAGACCAAGCCATGACCGCTTATCTGAGAACGACCGCCGCGGCGTTGCTGCTCGGGCTTTTGCCGACGGGTCATGCAGTCGCCTCCGATAGCTGTGATCAACTCCGCTTTCAGTTCGCCACGCTGACGGACAATGATGAGCCCAATGTCGAGGCGGAAAAATATGCCCGCGCCATCAATGCGCAGAAGCAGAGCCTCGCCGTGCTCGAACTCACTTTGCGCAAGGTCGGATGTTCCTCCGGCAGCCTGATGGTGATCGGCGGACCGAATGCCATGAAATGCGAACATCTCGGCGCCAAGCTGGACCGGATGAAGCGCAATCTCGAAATCCTCGAAAACAAGCGCGTGTCGCTGACATCGGAAGGCGGCATCAACAAGCGCCAGCAGATCATCGACGCGCTCAAGCAAGAGCGCTGCAACGAGGAGCCGCAACTGGTGAGCACGCCGGGCGAGGACGGCACCGAGCCCCTGGTGCGCGACGATCCCAATGGTTTCGAGACGATCCGCGTGCCCTCGGGTGAACCGGACTACCACGGCAGCCAGTTCGTCGATCTCGGCGGCACGGCGACGAACGGCAGTCTGCGCACCATGTGCGTGCGGACCTGCGACGGCGCTTACTTTCCTGTTTCGTCGAATGCCTCGCCGCTGAATTTCCAGCGCGACGCACAGGTCTGCTCGATGATGTGCCCCGGCACCGAGACGGAACTCTATTACCATCCGCTGATGTCGGAGAGTTCCGAAATGCGCTCGGCGATGACAGGCCATCCCTATTCGGACCTACCGGCGGCCTATAAATTTCGCGTGGAAAAGCCGGGGAGCCAACCGCAATGCGGCTGCAACTTCTCACTCTATTACAAGGAGATGATGAGGCGGCAATCCTATGTCGACGATCCCGCGAGCATCCCTAAGAAGGAAAGCGCTATCGTCTGGGTCAAGCCGGCGCTCAGGCCGAGCCTGAAGAAGGATCTGGTGGCGGAGAATGTCGCCAAGCCCAAGGTGCGGGACTATGTGCCGAACGATCGTATCCGGGTGATCGGGCCGAAGTTTTTTCCGGACAAGAAGATCGATTTTACCAGGTCGCAGACAGAGATGCGGTGATGGGTCGCGGTATTTTCTTCTCGTCCAAAGAAAAGGATCAAGTGGCGCTTCACAATCGTTGCATTTGATACTCTCTACCAAGAACAGACTGTGGCTGGCGAAGTGTGATGCCTCACCGTCTCCAATAGCCTCTTTCAACGCTGGCGCGCTTTCCGTAAACTCCGCTCCAAACAGAATCGCGCTGCGGGGCATCATGAATCAGAAGGTCGTCATCCACTGGGGTATCTCCAGCTTCTTCGGCTGGGGCGTCTATGGGCTCAATCTGGCGCTCAACTGGGCGCGCGAGGGCGGCATCGATGCCCGCAGTTCGTTTCCGTTCACGCACGAGCAGGTGGTCGTCGATCCGCTGCGCTGGCTGCAGCTCAGACCCTTCGAAATGCAGACCCGGACTTTCGTGCAGCAATTGAAGGAGCGCGAGGGCCAATCCGTCGGCGTCGATGCGATCGTGCTTTCGGCGCTCGGCAATGAATTCCAGGCGGCCAAGGCAACGGCCAATACCGATCTCAACGGCTCGCCGACCGTCGCCGTCGTGTTCTTCGAAATCCCGCAGTTGGCGGCAGAGACACTGGAGCGGGCGAAGAAATATCCGCTGATCGTCTGTGGCTCGACCTGGAACGAACAGATTCTGCGCGCCCATGGCGTCAACAGCGTCACCACGGTCATCCAGGGCATAGACCCTACCCTCTTCCACCCCGCACATCGCCAAGGCGTGCTGTCGGACCGGTTCATGGTCTTTTCCGGTGGCAAACTCGAACTGCGCAAAGGGCAGGATCTGGTGATGGCCGGCTTTGCAAAATTCGCCAAGCGCCATCCGGAGGCGCTGCTGGTCACCGCCTGGCACAGCCCATGGCCGAAACTCGCCAAGACGCTGGACATTTCCCGCCGCACCGAGCCGATGCCCTTTGACGAAAAGGGCAAACCGGACCTGTTCCAATGGGCGCGCAGCAATGGCCTGGCGGACAACCAATTCCTCGATCTCGGGCCGGTGCCGAACGCGCTGATGCCGCCGATTCTGCGCGAAATGGACGCCGCGCTCTTCCCCAATCGCTCGGAAGGCGGCACCAATCTGGTGGCGATGGAAGCGATGGCCTGCGGTGTACCGACCATCCTCTCGGCCAACACAGGCCATTTGGACCTGATCGACGGCCAGAATTGCTTCGCACTCGAACACCAGCGGCCAATCGCCGGAGAAGGTGCTGCCGTCGGTGACGTGTCGGGCTGGGGCGAAAGCAGCGTCGAGGAAATCGACGACAAGCTCGAACAGATCTGGCGCGACCGCAACGGCGCCCGCCGCCGCGGCGAGCGCGGCGCAGCAAAGTTAGCCGGCTACAGTTGGGCGCGGACGGCAGACCAGATGCGGACCATCGTCAGGTCCTTCGCCGGCTAACCAAGGTACTCTCTACGCCATTCGCCGCCTGAACTTGTTGCGTGCCACCTCAACGGCGCGGGCGATCACCGGGGCATAATCCTCTCCCCGCCCCCGCCGCACCAGCCCCATAGCCGGGTACCAGGGCGTGTCCGGCCGGTCGAGCAGCCAGCGCCAGTCCGGCACCGCCTTCAACAGCGCCATTGTCGGGCGGCCCAGCGCACCGGCCAGATGCAGCGGTGCGGTGCAGACCGAGACGATTAGGTCCAGGCTGGCCATGATCGCGGCTGTGTCGACGAAGGCGTTCGGTCCGCGATCCATGTCCGGGCCGGGATGTTCCATCAGGAAAGTCAGCCCCTTCACCCGCCAGCCGGACGGCGTCTCCGCCGGCTCAAGTGCTTCTTCGGAAAGGAATTGCAGGGCGATCAGCCGCACGCCTTCGAGTTCCGCGAACGGTGCCAGCAGGTCGGGCGACGGCAGGCTGCGGCCGCGTTCGGCCGGTGAATTGGGATTGCCCTGCCAGACGAAACCGATCGTCGGCTGCGTACGGTCGAGCGCCAGCCGGTCCTGCCAGCGCAACATTTCGGACGGCTCAGCGGAGAGGAACGTCGGCGCCGGCGGCACGGTGCCGAATGTGAGCTTCAGCCGATGCATGAGGCTCATCAGCGGCACCTGGAAATCACCATCAGTGGCGCCGTGCGCGCCGGTGACCTTGATCGGGAACGGCAGTGTGGAGAGCAGCCGTTCCAGCCTGGCGGGTACGTGAAAGACCACATCACCACCCAGTGACGCCAATAAACCCAAGACTTTAGCGAATTGGATCGTATCACCGAGCCCCTGCTCCGAATGCACGATCAGCCGCTTGCCGTCGAGCTTTTGGCCGGTCCAGACCGGGATATCGCGATAGCCAGGCTTGTCGAAAAAGTCCGGTGTGTCCCAGCGCCATTCATATTCGCGAAAACCGTTGGCGAAATCGCCGAGCTTGAGCAGGACGTGGCTGAGATTGTAATGCGCCTCGGCCAGATCCGGATGATGGCTGATGGTCTTACGCAGATAGTCTGCCGCTTCGTGCAGGCGGCCTTGGTCGGCGAGCAGATTGGCGATATTGTTGAGCGCGATCTGGTGGTCGGGATTGATGGCCAGCGCACGGGTATAGCTGTCGAGCGCCTCATCCAGACGGTTCAGTTTTCCCAGGTTGATGCCGCGATTGGCGAGCGCCGTCGCGCCATTCGGATCAAGAGCGAGTGACCGGTCATAGGCGGCAACAGCTTCCTCGCGCCGGCCGACCTCGCCAAGCGCGTTGCCGCGGTTGAACCAGAAATCGGCCCGTTGCGGATCGCGCTCGGCGATCCGGTCATAGAGGGCGACCGCCTCTTCCAGCCGCCCGAGGCCGCGTTCGGCGGAGGCGAGGAAGATCAGCGCATCGAGATTGTCGGGATGGGCGGCGAGGACCCGTTCGTAAATGCCCCTTGCTTCGGTGAATTTCTCCTGTTGATGCAGGGCAACGGCCTGCATCAACAATTCGGTGATCTCCGCATCGGTCATTGCTTGGACGTACGCTCGGCCAAAGCCGCCTTCACGGGTTCAGCGACGCTCTTCCAGTCGAACACGGTCTTCTGGCGGAAAAGTTTCAGCGATGGATACCAGGGACTGTCGTTACGCTCGTTGAGCCAGCGCCAGTCGGAATGGTATTTCAGCATGCCGAAGACCGGCACGCCGAGCGTTGCGGCCAGATGCAGCGTCGCGGTGCAGGAGGAGATCACCACATCGAGCGCCAGGATGGCAGCGGCCGTCTCGGCGAAATCGCCGAGCTTTGCGCCCGGCACGATCATCCGATTGGCAAATCCTGTGCCTTCAATCTGGTCGAGCCCATCGGTCTTTTGCAGGCTGACGAAATTGACCCCCTCGACATCCAGCAGCGGCGTCAGGTCCGAGAGCGGGGGCGAGCGCCCGGCATCGGCGCGCGCCTTGGGGTTGCCCTGCCAGATCAGGCCGACATTGAGCCCGGATTTCGGCAAGCGCTCACGCCAGACGGCGACGCGCTCCGGGGCGATGTCGAACTTCGCCGGCGGCGGCACGGTGTCGATCGTCGTGCCGAGGATCACCGGCAATGTCAGCATCGGCATTTCGAGATCATAAGCGGGCTTGTCCTTGCCCTGCTCGGCGATCTCGATCGGCATGTCGGTCTCTAGCGTCTTGAACAGGCTGATCAGGGGCGCGCGCACTTCAAGGATCACCTTGCCGACGCGCTTGGCCGCCTCGTTGACGAAGCGAACAAACTGGATGTTATCGCCAAAGCCCTGTTCACCATGGATCATGATGGTCTTGTCGGGCTGACGCGAGCCGTCCCAGCGCGGCATGTCGAGCTTTCGCGGCTTCATCTCGCGGCTGCCCCAGCGCGCCTCATAATCCATGAAGCCGCCGATGAAGTCGCCGGCGAACAGTTTGGCATGGGCGTGATCGAGGATCAGGTCCGCATCCTTCGGTTCGAGTGCCCTGGCCCTTTCAAAGGCGGCCAGCGCTTCCTCAGGGCGATGGATATCGCGCATCAGGTTGCCGATACCGCGATGGGCCTTGGACAAGTCCGGCTTCAATTTGACCGAGGCATTGTAATTTTCCAGGCATTCTTCCCAGCGGCATTCGTCGCGCAGGATATTGCCGAGCGACAGGTGCGCCTCGCCGGTCGGCTTCAGCGTGATCGCTCGGCGCAGATAGGCGAGCGCATCGTCAATCTTGCCGATGCGGCGCAGGCCGATGGAAAGATTGGTGAAGAATTCCGAGCTTGCCAGCCCTGCCCGCTCGGCTTCGCGGAACAGCATGACGGCGCGATGGTTCTTGTCGCGATGCAGCGCGATCACCCCGATCATATTCAGCGCGCCGGCCCTGAGCTTCGGATAGTCCAGCACTTCGGCGAAGCTGGCCTCCGCGGCGGTCTGATCACCCTGGCGTTGCTCCGCAAGCGCGCGATTGTAGATCGCCGCGGCATCGAAAGGCAGGATCTTGCCATGGCTGCTCGGCGCGCTCACGTGCCGTTGCGACAGGTCGCCTGTCACCAGCTTTTCCAGTGCCGCCGCCACGCGTCCCATGACGGCGGCAAACGGGGTCGCCTCTTCCTCGCGGTCGAAGCGGCGGAAAAGCCGGGTCATCGGATACCAGGGGCTGTCGGAGCGCTCCGTCAGCCAGCGCCATTCCGGATGCGACTTGAGCACCACCCAGCAGGGCTTGCCGAGTGCACCGGCCAGATGCGCCACGGCGGTATCGGAGGTGACGATGAGATCGAGATTCATCATCATCGCCGCCGTGTCGGCGAAGGCCTCCTTGCCGGAATCGAAATCCGCGCCCGGCCGGTCGACCTCGAAACGGTCGGCGAGCGCATCGAGCTGTTCTTCGCCCTTGCCCTTCTGCAATGCGATCAGGCGCACGCCCGGCACTTTTGCAAGCGGCTCAAGTGCTGCGAGCGGATAGGAGCGGCCCTTGTCAACCTTGGGATCGGGATTGCCCTGCCAGACCACGCCGACGCGGAAGCCTGGTTTCTGAGCCAGCCATTCCGCCCATTTCGTCACCCGTGCGGGATCCGCTGTAATGTAGCTCTCATAGGCGGGAACGGTTTCCAGCCGCATGCCTGTCAGATGGGGCATGCTCATCATGAAGGCGAAGCAGTCGGCCTTGGGCAGTTTGTCGCCGTCGCCATAGACGCCGTCGACCCCGGGAATGCTGGCAAGCAGGTGGCCGATCAGGCTGCGGCAACCGATATAGACCTTGGCGGCGCCATGCGCCTTCAGCCACACGGCATAGCGCGAGAACTGGAATGCGTCGCCAAAACCCTGCTCCGCCATCAGGAAGATCGACTGACCCTTCGGATCGCCGCCGGTCCAGTAAGGCAGGTTCGGCTTGGTGATGGCAATGCCAAGCTTTTCGGCTTTCAGCCGATGCTCATAACTGGGCAGGCCGTGCTCGTAATCACCGGCGTTGAGGAAGGTCATGCCAAGCGCCAGATGCGCATCGGCATAGCCGGGCCTTGCCTGGATCGCGCGACGGAAGGCCGCTGCCGCGGCGACGTCCTGCGAGGCTTCGAGCTCGGCAATGCCAAGATTGTTCCAGCCCTCGGCATGCTGCGGGTCGCATTCCACGGCGCGACGCTGCAGAAAGATCGACAGGCCGAGCGCACCGTAGTTGCGCTCATAAACGCCAAGATTGCTCCATGCATCGGGATTGCCGGGGTCGATCGTCAGTGCATGCTCCCAGCTTTCGGCGGAGTCGGCGTGACGCTCGGCAGCGGACTGGTTGGCGCCCAACTGCACCCAGAGCTTGGGGTCATCGGGCGCAAGGTCGATGGCGCGCCGCAAAGCCCGCTCCGCCTCCGGCCGCTTGTCGTGGTCTGCATAAACCGTCGACAGCGCCGAGAGCGCCGGCACCGATTTCGGATTGACGGTCAGCACCTGCTGCAGCGTCTGCAGCGCCTTGTCGAAATTGCCCCCTGACGATTCCTTTTTCGCCAGAGAGATCAGCGCGGGCACGTGCTTCGGATTGATGATAAGAGCGTAGCGCAACGCACGGAGCGAATCTTTGCGGCTGCCGAGGTTGTCGAGCAGGACGGCAAAATTGCTCCAGAAATCGACGCTGCCCGGCCTGAGCGCCACGGAATGGGCGGCGAAGGCAAGGCCGGAACGCGCGGCAGCCGGACTGCGACGGCCGGTATCGAGCAGGATCATTCCATAGAAATTCAGAAGCTGTGCATCGCCCTTGCGCGAGCCGAGCGCCGGCTCATAGATGTCCAATGCCTCCTTGAAACGGCCCGACGAATGCATCTCGATTGCCGCAGGCATGCGCGCCGCAGCAGCCTCGGACCGCTTGTCGGGCCGCACGATCAGTCTGTCCAGATCATCGGCCGCTTCCTCGAACAGGCTCTTCCAATCGCCGCGCGCGCGCTGGCGGAAGATGCGCATCGTCGGATACCAGGACGTGATTACCCCCTCACCGCCCCAGCGCCAGTCCGGCACGCTCTTGAGGAACAGCCAGACCGGCCGGCCGAGCATGCCTGCAAGATGCGCCACGGATGTATCGGAGGTGATGATCAGATCGAGCGACATCATCATCGCCGCCGTGTCGACGAAACCGTCCTCACCAGCATCGAAATCAGCCCCGGGGACCTGCACATCGAGCCCCGGCGGCAAGGGCTTATCGACCCCGACAAAACGCTGCAAGGAGATGAATTGCACCTTGTCACCGACCCGTGACAACGGCGCCAGTTCGGCAGCCGGGAACGAACGGCCGCGGTCGACGGCGGCAAGCGGATTGCCCTGCCAGGCAAGGCCGATGCGCCAGAGCTTACCGGCTGCGTCCTTGCCGGCGCCGAAGGCACGCCATTTGTCGACGCGCTCCGCCTCCAGTTCAACCTTCATCAGCGCGGCCGGCACCGTCTCGGGCGTCGTTGCCGCCAGTCTGAGCAGTGACAGCAGCGGCAGATGTACGTCGTGGGCCGGGAGCGGTGCTTCGTCCGAAACCAGTGTCAGCCCGGGGCCGCGGAACAATTCCAGGCAGGACAGCATCGAAAAGAGGCGTTTCGGACAGACGAAAATCACCCGGTCAGTCTTCGTGCGCGCAAAGCCGAGCATGCGAATGAACTGGAAGACGTCGCCAAAACCCTGTTCATGGATGACGAGCAGGGTCTTGCCGCTGATATCGCCTCCGTCCCAGCGCGGACTTTCCGGCCGCGGCGCCTTCTCCAGCGAATGGGCGACCGCGGCTCGGAGTTCATAGTCGTTCCAGCCGGCCAGCCAGTCGCCGGCATAGAGCCGGGTGAGCGCCAGATTGAAGCGCAGCGCGGGCCAATCGGGCCAGATCTTCAGGCCCATGGTAAAATGGCGGATCGCCTGGTCTATCCGTCCGATATTGCGCAGCGACACGCCGGCATTGATGAAGGCGGGCTGATGGTCCGGCTGGGCCTTCAGCAGGATGTCGAATTCCTTGAGCGCCAGTTCGTCACGCCCGAGATGCTGGTTGAGCATAGCGGCATTGAAGCGCGCGTCGACACTGTCGGGTGCAGCCTTGATTGCCGTGGCCACCATCTCCTCGGCATCCTGCCAGCGCTGCGTCTCGATTGCGATATGGCTTGCCTGGGTCAGAAGGCCGGCATGGCCGGGCGCTACGCTAAGGCCACGCTGGATGGTGCGCCAGGCATCGTCCATCTTCTTCAGCCGGAGTTCGGCGAGTGCCAGGTTGACATAGCCGCCGACGGCCTTGGGCCTGAGCTCGATCGCTTTCTCAGCGATCGCGGCCGCCTGTTCAGCATCGCCAGCCATCAGCAGCGCGATCGAATGATTTTGGCAGACGACCGGCTGATCCGGTTCGAGCGCATGCGAACGATCGAAATGCTCCAGCGCCTCGCGTGATCGGCCCGACAGATGCAGCGCTACGCCGAGATAGTGATGCAGAGCGGCATTTTCGGATTGGTCGAGCTCCAGCGCCTTCAGCGCCTCGAGCCCTTCGGCGATCCGCCCTTCCCCGAGCATGCGGCGGCAATCCTCGACGGACAATCCCTCGACGCCGATCCTCTGTTCTCCCATGCGCACATGCTCCTGCACCGTTTTCCGGCGAGCAGACTACACGGTCGCGCATTGCTCGAAGCTTGATGACGTCAGCGCCGGATATGCCTTGAACCGAAAACTACTGGATCTTGTATTTCTGATAGGATTTTTCTTCAATCAATTCCGAGCCGAGCGCAGCATTGACTTCCCGCTTCAGTTCGGCCCGCTTGTCATTGGTGATGTAGACGGAACGCGCCAGCCTGATGAATTTCTCGCCGAAATCGCCGCTATTCTCGCAGTCGCGGATATGGTCCTCAATGTCCCAGAGCGCGGCGTTGACGTCATAAAGCGCTTTCGTCAGCCTGATGACTTCGGCCTCAGACGCGTGGCGGCCGAGCTTTTCCGTCAACAAAGTCAACTCCTTGCGGACGTTGGCAAGCTTGCCTTCATCCGTCATCCGGTCCGACTTGATCTGCAGGATGGTGATCTTATCGACCAGCTCACCCCAAGACACCGGCACTTCGATCATCGATTTCCCCATGGCAGCCAAGAATCACGCTGGACTCATCCTAAAGAGTAAAGTCCCCGATTGGAATTTATTCTGCCGTGACGGCAAGATTTCCGCAGCGGTGTCGGCGCCATGCGAAAGGGCGCGGCTTGCGCCGCGCCCTTTCCTCATTCGTTGGTCTACGCTTAGTTCCAGGAGATGTCCGAGGAGTCCAGCACACCCGAACCGACGCCCGTCAGAGTGATCGAGATGTTGGCGGTGCCGTCACCATCGGTATCGATCTTCAGGAGGTGGTTGGTTGTGTCGAAGGTCGCCTGCGCCGAGCCGCTGCCGGAGAACGTACCGTCGTCGCCGAGATAAGTCAGCGAGCCGGAGATCACGCCACTATCGAGAACAACCAAGTCCGAACCTTCGGCCCAGTCGGTGATGGTGTTCGTACCCGTCGAGGCCGTCGTGAAGTGGAACTCGTCCGAACCCGAACCACCGGTCAACACGTTGGTGCCGCCCTGGACATGGATGATGTCGTTACCGCCACCAAGGTCGGCAACCACACCGTTGGTCGAGACCGTCACCTCGTTGTCGCGACTGCTGCCGGTCACAGTTTCGACGTTCGACACCGTTGCCGTGCCCGAACCCAGGAATACCAGGGTGTCGTTGCCACCAGCGAGGTCGAAAGTGCCGTGATCGTAGTTGGCCTTCAGGCTGACAAGGTCGTCGGCAGCACTGCCGGTGACAGTCTCGACCGAGGAGAGCGTCGCGGTCGCACCGACCGAGAAGATCACCGTGTCGTCGCCGTCGCCGAGGTTGAAGCCCGCAGCAGTCGAAGTGCTGACGGTGATCTTGTCGTCACCGGCGCCACCGACAACCGATTCGATGTTGCTGATCGTCAGCGTCGCACCGGCATCCGCCAGCGTCAGCTTGTCGGTACCTGCATCGAGATCGAGCGACATGTTGGCTGCACCGAGGAAGGTGACTTTGTCGTCGCCAATGCCGCCGACCAGAGCTTCCACACCGCTGACAGTGACCACAGCGCCGTCGGCGCCAAGGTTCAGCGTGTCGCCGGAGCCAGTGCTCAAGTCGATCGTGCCGTAGTAGACGCTGCCGTTGCCTTCGAGGGTCACCACGTCGGTGCCTGCACCGCCGTTGATCACTTCAATATTGCTCACCGTGACCGCGCCGCCGAGAGCACCGAGGTTCAAAGTGTCGGTGCCGCTGCCGAGGTCGATGACCGAAGCAGGAGCCGCCGAGAAGGTGATCACGTCATCGCCCGAACCGCCGGTGAGAGTCTCGATGTTGGCGACCGTCGCCGTCACCGCGGTGCTGCCCCACAACAGGGTGTCGTTGCCGTTGCCGAGGTCGATGCTGGTGGAGATACCGCCACCGAGCGTCACGGTATCGTCACCTGCCACGCCTGTGATCACTTCTGCACCGGAGACGGTGATCGTCGCGGCGCCGAGGATGTTGAGCGTATCGCCAGTGCCGGCACCGAGAGCAATCACGCCACCAGCCCAGTTGCCGGAGAGCGAGATGACGTCGTTGCTGCTGCCACCATTGATCGTCTCAGCCGCGAAGATGGTTGCGGTGTTGGCGAAGTTGCCGAAGTTGACGACGTCGTTCGTACCGACAGCGAGGTCGATCGAGGCGCCCGTCACCGAAGCGGTGAAGGTGACCACATCGTCGCCCGCGCCGCCCAGGACGCTTTCGACACCCGAGAGGCTGATCGTTGCGCCGGCATCATCGAAGGTGACGACATCCACGCCGCCGCCCAGGTTCAGGTTGCCGCCGGCATAAGCACCGCCGAGGACGATGTTGTCGACGCCTGCACCACCCGTAACAGTTTCGATGTTCTGGATCGTCGCCGTCACACCGCCAGCAGCCGTGATCAGGGTGTCGTTGCCGCCAGCCAGATCGATGACGAGTGCCGATGGGCTGTCGCCGAGGGTAACCTTGTCGGAGCCCGCGCCGCCGGTGACCGTTTCCGCACCGCTGAGCGTGAGCGTACCGCCAGCCGCGGCGAAGGTCAGGGTGTCACTCGTGCCGGCACCGAGATCGAAGGTCGCACCAGTCACTGCCGCACCGAGGGTCACAGCGTCGTTGTTGGCGCTACCGGTAAAGGTTTCGACGTTGGAGACCGTCAGTGTGGTGTCGGCGGTCGCCGCGCTGATGTCGAGGCTATCGCTGCCCGCGCCCAGGTCGACGGTCACCGCAGTGATCGAGCCGGAGAGCGAGACGATGTCGTTCAGCGTATTGCCGTGTACCGTTTCGACGTTGATCAACGTGATGGTGTTGACGAACTTGCCGAGGTTGACGGTGTCGTTGCCGGCGTCGAGGTCGAAAGTAGCACCGGTGACGGCGCTGCCCGTGGAGACCACGTCGTCATGCGTGCTGCCGAGGATCGATTCGACGTCCGAAACCGTCAGCGTGGTGGCGATGTCAGCGAAGGTCACGACGTCGGCGCCAGCGCCGCCGCTGATGCTGACCGTGGCATTCGTCGTCGAGTCATTGAGGACGATATTGTCGACCGCAGACCCACCCTTGATGGTTTCGATATTGGCAACCGTCACGGAGTTCACGCCGGCACCCGAGAGTGTCAGAGAGTCGTTGTCTGCACCGAGGTCGATCGCGCCAGTATAGGCCGAGCCAAGAGTGATGACCTGGCTGGATGCACCGCCGGTGATCGCTTCAGCATTGGAGATCGTCGCTGTTACGATCGCGCCGCCGATGGTGACCGTGTCGCTGTCGCTCGCGGCGGTGCCGAGGTCGATGGTGATGCCGGTCGTCTTGACGTTGATGACCACGGTATCGTTGTTGGTGCCACCGAGGACTGTTTCGACATTGGAGATCGTGACCGAGGCGTCCGACGTCATGCCCGAGAGGTCGAGCTTGTCGCTGCCGGCAGCGAGGTCGATGACGGCGCCCGTGTCTCCGTAGAGATACACGGTGTCGTTCAGCGCACCACCGGTGAGGGTTTCGACATTGGTCACCGAGACGAAGTTGGTGAACTTGCCGAGAGTCAGCGTGTCGTTGCCACYGGCGAGATCGAAGACCGCGACACTGCCGCCGGTCGGCAGGGCACTGCCCACGGTGATCACGTCGCTGCCGGCACCGCCGGTCACGGTTTCGACATCGAGGACGGTCAGCGTCGCACCRCTGGCTCCAAGCGTCAGCGAGTCATTGCCGCCGCCAAGGCTCACGTAAGCGGCATTGCTATCGACTGTCACCAGATCGGAGCCCGCACCGCCCTTGATCGTCTCGACATTGGCCACGGTGAGCGTATTCGGCCCCGCGCCGGCGAGCGTGACAGTGTCGTTTCCGGTGCTGAGGTCAAGCGTACCCTCGAACGTGCTGTCGGAGACGATAAGTACCGTATTGCCCGAGCCGCCGACGACCGTTTCGGTGTTGGCGATCGTGATCGTCGCATTGATATTGCCGAGGTTCAGGGTGTCGTTGCCGGCGCCGAGATCGAAGGACAGGGCCGCAGACTGGTTGACGGCGAGCGTGACGACGTCGTCATTGGCGCTGCCGGTGAGGGTTTCGACATTGTTGACCGTAACCGTCGCACCGCCGGTGGCGTTCGACAGGTCGAGCGTGTCGGCACCCACACCGAGATCGACGATCGTGCCGGTCACTGCGCCGCCAAGATAGACCTTGTCGACCATCTTGCCACCGGTGATGGCTTCGACGTCCGAAACCGTCACGGTGTTGACGAAGTTGCCGAGGGTCAGGCTGTCACTGTCGGTATCGGTGATATCGCCGCCGAGATCAATGACGACGCCAGCAGCCTGAGCGCCGAGCGTCACGACGTCGTTATGCGCGCCACCGCCAGTGATGGTTTCGACGTTGGACACCGTGAACGTGCCACCGAAGCCACTGATATCGAGGGTGTCGTTGCCCGCGCCGAGGTTGATCGTCGAGCCGGTGGCGGCCTGGTCGATAAAGACCGTGTCGTCGCCGGTCTTGCCGGTAATGGTTTCGACATTGGCGATCGAGATGGTGTTATTGACGCCGGTCAACAGGGTGACCGAGTCCTTTCCAGTGCTGAGGTCGATATAGCCGTCGCCGGTCTGCTGAGTGGCGAGGATGACATCTTCAGACTTGTTGCTGCCGGTGATGGTTTCGACATTCGAGACCGTCAGACCGGACGCGCCAGCCAGCGTCAAGCTATCGGAGCCAGCGCCGAGGTCGATCGAGCCCTTGGAAATGGTGCTCGTGGCAACAACAACGTCCACATCGGCATTGCCGGTGATGGTCTCGATGTTGGCGACGGTGACGGTGTTGGCGAAATTGCCGAGGACGAGGCTATCGTTGCCACCGGCGAGGTCGATGGTCCCAGCTGCCTGAGCACTGAAGGTAACGATATCGACGGCCGAACCGCCAGTGACCACTTCAATGTTCGCGACGGTGACGTTGTTGGCGAATTTGCCGAGGACGAGAGTGTCGGTACCAGCATCAAGATCGATGGAAAGGGCGGCAGCCGTGGTGAAGACAACCTTGTCCGTACCCGTACCGCCGACGATCGTTTCGACATTGCCAACCGAGATCGTGCCGCCAGCCGTGGCGTCGAGATAGACTTTGTCGTTGCCGCCGGCGAGATTGTAAACGCTGCCGGTGGTGGCGCCATTGATCGAAACCGTGTCACTGCCGGTACCGCCGGTGACGGTCTCGACATTGGCGACGTCGATTGAATTGGTATAGTTGCCGAGCACGACCTTGTCGGAACCAGTGCCGAGGTCGATGTCGATCGCAGTAGCACGGCTGCCGATGGTGATCGTATCGTTGCCCGTGCCGCCGGTGAGGGTTTCGACACCCTTGATCGTGATATTGTTGACGCCATTGGCGAGAGTGAGCGTGTCGTCACCTTCACCCAGATTGAAGAAGCCACCCTTAAGTGCGCCCTGCACGGTGACGAGATCGTCGCTTTCGCCACCAACAACCGTTTCGACATTGGCAACAGTCAGCGTCGCACCATCGTCGCTCAGCGTCAGCTTGTCATTGCCGGCCTTCAGGTCGACGAAGGTGGTGTCAGCGTCATCGAGCGTGACATTGTCGACAAGGATGCCGCCATTGACGGTCTCAACGTTTGTCAGGAAGACCGCATTGGCAAACTTGCCGAGCGTGACCGTGTCGTTGCCGGCACCCAGGTCGATGTCAACGCCATTGGCAGCCCCGCCAAAGACAACGTTGTCAGTACCTGTATTGCCAGCGATCACCTCGATATTCGAGACCGTGACTGTGCCGCCAGCGGTTCCGAAGTTGAGCGAGTCGTCGTCGGCACCACCGTTGACAACGTCGGTGTTGGCGTCGGCGAGGGTGATGATATCGCTGCCCGATCCGGCAATCACCGTTTCCGTGTTCGACAGCGTAACATTGTTACCGTCGCCCTTGAGCGTCAGCTTGTCATTGCCGGTGTCGAGGTCGATGTTACCGCTGACGCCATCGGTGATCGTGATGGTGTCGTTGCTGCTCGTCAAGGTCAGGCTTGACAGATCCGAGATGCTACTGATGGTTTTGGTTTGAGACGAAGTTGGCATGTTAATACGGCCCCTTTTCACGTATTCCTGGCGTGATCCTAGGGGCAAAAACTTACTTAAGTCTTACTGTTGGTTACCTCGATTCTCATAATTCTGGCAGCCTTATATTAGCGGTTCGCTCAATTGTTGCGTGTGTAGATCGGAGTGATGGAAACCGCGGTATCGGTACCGTCGATCCGGCTCTGCAACACCTGCAGAAGTTCCTTCGGCGACACCCCGCGCTGCACCACGCGGCCGATCGGTTCGAGCGGCTGGTTGGAGGCGATGGTGATCAGGTGATCCGAGCCAAAGGGCGCCACAACCTGCATTTCCTTGAGGAATTCCTTACTCATCGGCTGGCCGTCGACCATCATGTCGAGATACTGCACCTCGCCAGTATTGGCCAAGTTGAAGACCAGCATATTGCGGTAATTGCCGCGCAGGGCGTCGAACTTGATCCTATCGCCGGCGCGATAGAGCGGTTTTTGCGGCGAGATCATTGTGTGACCTGGCTTCTTCGACGCAACAGCCTTGAGGAAATCGACGAGGATGAACTTCGAGACGACGTCGTTGACCGTATAGGCGCTGACATTCTCCGCCGCGATATCGCCGTTCGGGGTCCTGAACACGCCCTTCTTCGCATCCCAGATATAGGGAAGGTTGCCGTTGACGGTATTTTCCAGCTTGACATTGCTGCCCTCGACGACGACAGGCAGCACAGGCTTGAAGCCGAGGTCCCGCGCCAGTGGAGCCGGCCTGACGGCGCCCTGCCCGGCCGTTTCGCTCGCCATCTGCACATTGGCCTGCGCCGTGAGCGGGATCATCGCCTCGTCGGCCGAGCGCGCCGCAAGCGGCGTGAAGACCGGCGTCTGCAGCGACTCGGATCGCATGCGGACATTGGCCATGATATAATCTTCCATCTCGTTGCGGCTGACGATGCCGTCGCCGTTCTCGTCCGCCATGCCTTCGATGGCGCGGGCAAAGCTCCAGCTCAGCGCGCCCCGTGCCTTGCCATCGATCGCCACTTCCGGCACGGACTGCGCCTCGGGCGTGGCGGCAAGCAGCGTCACATTGGCAGGCAGCACCGATTCACTGATATTGGAAACCTGGCCGGTACCACTGTCGCTGCCCAGCATCCGCGCCATCAGGTCGCTCATCGACCGGTTCTTGCTGAAATCGAGGAAGCGCATCTTGCCTGTGACGGACCGGTCCATGCCGCCGGCATGGCAGGAGTCGGCGACCACGACCACGTGTATGCCGCGCCGCGAGGCGTCCGTCACCCAGTCATAGAGTTCGTTGTCGAAGATCGTCTCGTGCCAGGTGTCCCGCACATGCTGCGGGTCGAAACCAGTCAGCACCCAGAATTCGTCGAGATGGTCCTTCTCTTCGCCGGCATTGCGCTCCGGCGCCTGAGCGCCGTGACCGGCATAGGACAACACGACGACGTCACCTGGCTGTGCCTCATTCATCAGCGTTTGCCAGGCCCCGGTCACATTCGCCTTCGTCGCGTCGTCGTCGAGCAGGGTCACGACTTGCGTGGCGCCGTTGCGTTTCAGCGCCTGCGAAATATCGATCGCATCGGGGCGCGCGCCATCCAGCGTCTGGACAAAATGATAATTGTTGATCCCGATCACGAGACCGAAAGTGCGCTCAGCATGGGCAAGAGCGGGTGTTGCCAGGAGGAGTGCAGTCGCGGCAAGGCGCGTGACGACGGACATGGAGAGGCTCCGAAATCGGGCGGAAGGCGGTTGACGATCCCTATCGTGGCAGATGACGTGCGAGCCTCCAAGTCTATTCTTCACGATGGCCATATGTTCGGACAGCGTCTCGAAAGAAGAAGGGCAATAGGGCAGATTTATTTGCCTGGTATCGATGAAAATCATCACCGAAACGTCATATAATATAATGTCTCGCAATCGCGTCCTCAGCACTGATGCTGAGGACCAAACTTCGGGGGGAGTGACGATGAGCGATCAGCAGGATAGTAGCGCCAACAAGATCGGCGCGCACGGCATACTCGGCATCAAGCACGTCCAGAATATCGGCAGCGATTTTGTCGACGGCGTCATGAGCGGTCTGGCATGGCAAGGCAATGTACTCACCTATGCCTTCCCGAACAGCCATAACGACTATCATTACCACCACGAGCCCGACAAAGGCTTCGGCGCTGTCAGCGGCGCGATCAGGAACGCCGCCGAATTCATCCTCGACCGCAGCTACGGCAGCGCCGCCAATGACGGCTTTTCGGTCGAAGGCTTTACCCAGCTGCATATCAGCCACGGCTCGGATACGGGCTCGGTGATCCGCTACGCGGAATCCTCCTACAAGAACCCGACCGCGATGGGCAACTTTCCTGCGGGCAACGAAAAGGGTGGCGACGTCTGGTTTGGGCCGAATTATCACCATTATTCCGGTGCGCGGGAAAACAATTACGAATTTGCCACGGTCATCCACGAAACCGGCCACGCGCTCGGGCTGAAGCACGGGCACAGCTTCGACTTCGGCCAGCCGAAAATACCTGAACAGTGGGATTCGCTCGAATATTCGGTTATGACGTATCACAGTTATGCTTATGACGACGACACCGGCGGCTACCACAACGAAGTCTATGGGTACCCTCAGACCTATATGATGGCCGACATCGCTGCCCTGCAGCACATGTATGGAGCAAATTTCAAGGTCAACAGCGGCAGCACGACCTATAGCTGGAGGCCCGGCAACGCCAATACCTGGGTCAACGGCCACCTGGCGATCGACGGCACCGGCGACAATATTTTCGCCACGATCTGGGACGGCGGCGGTCACGACACCTATGACCTGCACGCCTATCGCAGCAATCTGGCAATCGATCTGCAGCCCGGCGCCTATTCGACCTTCGCCCACAGCCAGCTCGCCAATCTCGGCAAATATGACCATAACGGCCTGCATCTGGCGGCCGGCAATATCTATAATGCGCTGCAGTATAACGGCGACTCGCGCTCGCTGATCGAAGATGCGATCGGCGGATCGGGCAGTGACGTTATCTGGGGGAATACCGCACGCAACCGGCTGGTCGGCGGCGCAGGTAATGATGCGCTCTCCGGCTATGAGGGCAGTGACAAGCTGATCGGCGGCGCAGGCAAGGACGATTTCGTCTTCAAGTCAGGCTGGGGCCATGACGAGGTCAAGGATTTCGGCAGCCAGGACAAGATCGATGTCAGCAGCTATAGCGGCTTGGTGTTCTTCGACAGTGCAGTCTACCCCGATTACAGCGTTATGCACTATGCGGAGAACCACGGCCATGGCGTTCGGTTCAACTTCGGCAACGGTGACGTTCTGACCATCGATGGCGTCCACATGAACAATCTGAATGCCAACGATTTCATATTGGCTTGAATCACTTGCGGTGCTGACTTCGGACGGCAAGTGAAGCGGCTGACGCAACGTGAGGCGCATGACCTTCGCAGCTGTTCAGGTCGTGCTCCCAAAAACACAACGCCGCCCCTTTCGGAGCGGCGTTGTGTTTTGCATCAATGCGGATGCTGATTACTCAGCACTCTCGTCGGTGGCCTTTTTCTTCGGCGCAGCCTTCTTCTTCGGAGCAGCTTCCTCGCCTTCGGCGCTGGCTTCAGCGGCTTCGGTCTTGGCGGCGGCCTTCTTCTTCGGCTTGTCGGCCTTCGCCGATGCCTCGGCGGCGTCCGCCTCATCCTCGGCCAGGAGTTCTTCCTTGGTGACCGTCTTGTCGGTGACGTCGACCTGCGTCAGCAGGTGATCGACGACCTTTTCTTCGAAGATCGGGGCGCGCAGGCCGGCAATGGCACCGGGCGTGTTGCGGAAATATTCGATGATTTCCTTTTCCTGGCCCGGGAACTGCTGGATCTGCGCATAGAGCGCCTTGTTCATCTCGTCTTCCGAGACTTCGACGCCGATCTTCTCACCGATCTCGGACAGAACCAGACCGAGACGGACGCGACGCTGGGCAAGCTTGAAATATTCGTCGCGCGCCTTTTCTTCCGTCGTGTCTTCGTCCTCAAAAGTCTTGCCCGACTGGGCGAGATCGGAGTTGATCTGGCGCCAGATCTGCTCGAATTCGGCGTTAACAAGGGTTTCCGGAATGTCGAACGAGTAGAGAGCGTCCATCTGGTCGAGCAACTGGCGCTTGACCTTCTGGCGGGTGATGGTGCCGAACTGGCTGACGAGCTGGCCGCGGACGATCTCGCGCAGGCGGTCGGCCGATTCGATGCCGAGCTTGGAGGCGAGTTCGTCGTTGATCTCGAGCGCGGCGGCACTGGCAACAGCCTTGACCGAGACGTCGAAGGTGGCTTCCTTGCCAGCGAGGTTGGCGGCCGGATATTCGGTCGGGAAGGTCACGGTGATGGTCTTGTCGTCACCGGCCTCGAGGCCGACCAGCTGCTCTTCGAAGCCGGGGATGAAACGGCCGGAACCGAGCACAAGTTCGGCACCGGAATCCTTACCGCCTTCAAACGGCACGCCGTCGACCTTGCCTTCGTAGTCCATGGTGACGCGGTCGCCGTTCTCGGCCTTGCCATCCTTGTCGGCATAGGTACGGGCGCTGTCGGCGATCTTGAGGATCTGCTCGTCGACTTCCGATTCCGGTGTCTCGACGACTTCGCGGGTCACCTTGATGCCGCTGACGTCCTGGATCTCGATCGCCGGAATGACTTCGTAGGCGACCTTGAATTCGAAATCGGCCTGGGCGGCGAGAATCTTCTCGGCTTCGGCCTGGTCTTCGGTCATGCTGATTTCAGGCTGCGTGGCGGATTTTTCGCCGCGCTCGGTGAGGATTTCGTTCGGCTGCTTCTGGATGATCTCGTTGACGAGCTCAGCCATGACAGATTTGCCGTACATCTTCTTCATGTGGGCAAAGGGCACCTTGCCCGGGCGGAAACCATTGATGCGGACGCGGCCCTTGACCTCTTCGAGACGCTCGTTCATGCGAGCTTCCATGTCCTTGGCCGGGATGACGACCTTCAGTTCGCGCTTCAGCCCATCAGCGAGCGTTTCGATAACCTGCATGTTCCTACCTTTATCTATCACGGCGGCTCGGTTGACGCGCCTGCCTGTTGACATGAACCCGTAACGTTCATGAGCCGGGAACGGCTTTATGCAAATTCACAAAAGTTTTGCAAGCGAAATGGGTCCGGCCGCACCGCAAACCCACGTTTTCGAGCGCTGTCATAGCATAAACGGGCGCCGCGGCCTACCCAAACAAAGCAGATCGCGCCGTTAACTGCCCATTCGCCGACCTGAACGCGCATTGGGCGTAAGCCGCAGCACCGTTTTCCCCGGTGCTACAGCCCAAAAGGTCAATCTGCATTCCGAGGCACTTGGTGCGGGTGGAGGGACTCGAACCCCCACGCTTTTGGCGCCAGAACCTAAATCTGGTGCGTCTACCAGTTCCGCCACACCCGCATCGCAAAACACGCTCGGCGCCGGGGCGACTTGAACGTGATTGCGGGCGCCTCCATATCATCGCCACAGGCCACTGCAAACAATAATTTCAGCTGCGTGAGAATCTCGCGCGAATTTTCCAAAGTCGACCATTCATTAATATCTGATAAATTATTTTCGTCTAATGTCTCTGATATGGGCGTTTCGGGCTCCTAAAGAGCCATGCAGCCAACGCATGAATAGTATGAGTTTTTTGCGCTGCACAAAACGAAACAATCATACTATATTGAAATCATCGAGGGGGGATAAACACTCCTCGATGCAGCGGCCCTGGCAAGTCGCGCCCGGTTCTCCGGATGATCCGCCCGCTCAATTTGAGCGTAATGGAATTCGGAGCAGCGCACTCCTCCTCCCAGCGCCCTCCGATAGACTGACGACACTCCTCCTCCCAGTCGTCAGTCACACTCAACGACGCCCACCGGATCTCCTCCCCCGGTGGGCGTTTTGATTCTCGGGGTTTTCACAGGAAAGCGCGACGTCCTCCCGAAAGACGTCCAGCGCGTCCGGACATGTCCGGCCAAATATGCAGGGATAGCGGCCATGCTTCGGCCGCGACCGGTATCGCGCGATAGTGGCTTGTATTTTTCAGACCCTACCGCCACGGCAGGAATGCAAACAGGCGACACGCTCAGACCAGACTGTTAACGAGCGAAGTAAACATTTCACTAAACACACAGAAACGCCGCATTTTTGACGCCAAAACGAACATTTCTTGAACAAAAATTAAGCATTATGAACCACTTAAGGCAGTGAATTGCATGTGACGCATAGGTGTATTGCGGCATTGGCTCTGGTTTATAATGCGGCGCAGCATTATCTTACGACCATGAGATCTGAAGGGCGGCACAAAGACGGATGCGGCCCATATTGAAAGGAAATGACCATGAACATCACTCGTGCTTACAACAACTGGGTCAAGTATCGCCAGACCGTGTCTGAACTCGGCCGCATGACAAACCGCGAACTCGGCGACCTCGGCATCGCTCGCGAAGACATTCGCAAGATCGCCCGCCAGGCCGTTCTCTAAGCACTACAGTCCTCCCAAGACTGACATTCAAGTCCTCCCAAGACTGCAGGAACCGCCGGAGCAATCCGGCGGTTTTCGTTTGCGTACAAATTATTTCTCCAAATCCTGGCTTCTCTCTTGCACCGCACGGACGGCCGCATTGCGCCGCACAGGCCGGATAAAGGCGTTGGCCGAAGCGCTTTCCCGCACATATTTCCATCGCCGGTCCGGGCCAAAATTGAGGCGCGACGAATTAACTCTATATAACAATAGCTTGGTCGGAAAATCGGATCGCGTTAACGAAAGGCGCGATTTTGATCTTCGCCTGAAAAATCAGCAATTTATGCTTAAACGCATAGCAGCTGCATATTTTTCGCACTGCACATTTGGATTATTCAGGCGTATAACGAAAACCAAGTTAAGGCGCTGCACAATGCAGGTGCACAAACAAAGTCTGAAGAGGAAACAACCATGAACCCGCTCCGTATCGTAGCCAACTACGTCAACTACCGCCGCACGATCTCCGAACTGTCCAACCTGTCGAACGAGACTCTTTCCGACATCGGTGTGAACCGTTATCAGATCCGCAACATCGCCGCTCGCTCGTTCCGTTGAGACGAGCCGTATGAGCGCCTTTTAAACGCCGCCCCCATCGAGGCGGCGTTTCGGTTTTCAAAGCATGCCTCCCGAAAGTGGTAACCGGTTTCGAGATAAGACATGCTCGAAATCAGGAGGGAAAGCGCCGGAAGCGTCCGCCGAGATCGCGACGCGCTTTACCGATTGGTATTGCCTGCCGGGCGTGATATTGAGCCCGCCCATGACGACAGAACGCCCCTCTCCCATCCATATTGTCGGCGGTGGCCTTGCAGGCTCCGAAGCGGCCTGGCAGATCGCCAAGCGCGGCGTACCGGTCATCCTGCATGAAATGCGCGGCCTGCGCATGACCGATGCCCATAAAACAGACGATCTTGCCGAACTCGTCTGCTCCAATTCCTTCCGTTCCGATGATTCCGTCTCCAATGCCGTGGGTGTACTGCATGCCGAAATGCGGCTCGCCGGCTCGCTGATCATGCAGGCCGCTGATCGCAACCAGGTGCCCGCTGGTGGCGCGCTCGCGGTCGACCGGGACGGGTTCTCACAGGCGGTGACGCACGAAATCCTGCAGCATCCGCTGATTTCTGTAGTGCGGGAGGAGATTTCCGCCTTGCCGCCGCAGGAGTGGGACAATGTCATCGTCTCCACCGGTCCGCTGACGGCGCCATCGCTGGCCGAGTCGATCCGCACCGCGACGGGGGCCGATTCGCTCTCCTTCTTCGACGCCATCGCGCCGATCGTGCATCGCGACACAATCAACATGGACGTCGCCTGGTTCCAGTCGCGCTACGATAAGGTCGGGCCGGGCGGCACTGGCAAGGACTATATCAACTGCCCGATGGACCGGAGCCAGTACGAGACTTTCGTCAATGCGCTGATAGCCGGCGACAAGACGGTGTTCAAGGACTGGGAGCATGTGCCCTATTTCGACGGCTGCCTGCCGATCGAGGTGATGGCCGAGCGCGGCTTCGAGACGCTGCGCCACGGCCCGATGAAGCCGATGGGGCTGACCAATGCGCATAACCCGACCGTCAAGGCCTATGCCGTCGTGCAACTGCGTCAGGACAATGCCCTCGGTACGCTTTACAACATGGTCGGCTTCCAGACGAAGCTGAAATATGGCGCGCAGACCGATATCTTCCGGCTGATTCCGGGCCTGGAAAATGCCGAATTCGCCCGCCTGGGCGGCCTGCACCGCAACACCTACATCAATTCGCCTGTCCTGCTCGACCCATCGCTGATGCTGAAATCGCGGCCCGGCCTGCGCTTCGCCGGCCAGATCACCGGTTGCGAGGGCTATGTCGAAAGCGCTTCGATCGGCCTGCTTGCAGGACGCTTTGCCGCAGCCGAGCGGCTCGGCAAATCGATGTCACCGCCACCATCGACGAGCGCTTTCGGGGCGTTGCTGGGCCATATCACCGGCGGCCATATCGTCAGCGACGAGGAACCGGGCAAGCGCTCGTTCCAGCCGATGAACATCAATTTCGGGCTGTTTCCCGAGCCTGAGCCGGGGAGCGTCGTGACTGTGGTCGACGGCAAGCGGCTGAAGGGCAAGGACAAGACGGTGGCGAAGCGGCGGGCGGTTGCAGCACGGGCGCTCAACGATTGCCGTACATGGCTGGATGCAGCCGGGTGAGCGGAATTTAGGCCCTCACCTACTCCATTTCTAAGTATGCCGCCGAGAGATCGCTTGGCTCAGTTGATATCGACAGAGCCAACCCAGCTCCTCAGAGCCCGATTTCCTTCGCCCATGGCGGATTGGCCCCTGCCCGCGACACCGTCACCGCCGCAGCCTTCGCCCCTAGCGCCAAGGCATTGCGGATCGCCGGCTCAGCCAGCGCAGCGACCTGGCCCTTGGTCAGCAGACCGTCACGCTTCAGCGAGGCCAGTACACCGGCATCGAACGTATCGCCTGCGCCGACCGTGTCCACAACCGTCACGCGCTCGCTCGGAACCTCGACCTTGTGGCCCGCGGTATAGCCCACCGCGCCCTCGGCGCCCTTGGTGATCACCACCAGTTTCGGGCCGACCTTGAGCCATTGAGCAGCCAGCGTGTCATGATCGCCGGGAACGCCGAACCACTCCAAATCCTCGTCCGAGAATTTGATGATGTCGGCCTGGGCAGCCATGCGCATGATTCTAGCCTGGTGCGCCGCCTTGTCCCTGATGAAGCCCGGGCGGATATTTGGGTCGAGCGAGATCACGCGTTTGGCGTGCTCGCGGCCGCAAAGCGCCTCGTAGGTCTCGCCGGCCGGGTTGGGAATCAGGCTGATGGCGCCGAAATGCAGCGCCTCGATATCATCGCCCAGCACCGGCAGGTCATCGATGGTGATCATCCGGCCGGCCGTGCCTTCGTCGTAGAAGGCGTAAGTTGCCGAACCATTCACCAGCTTGACGAAAGCGACCGTGGTCGGGCGCGACGAGATCACGCAATGGGTATAGTCGACATTCGACGACGCCAGCGTCTCGCGCAGCACATCGCCGAGCATGTCGTCGGAAAGACCGGTGAAGAAGCCGGTGGAAATGCCGAGCCGGCCGAGCGCGATGGCGGTGTTGAAAATCGCGCCGCCAGCATAGGGCGCATAGGCCGCCTCGCCCAGTGTCGTGGTGCGCGGCAGCATGTCGATCAGCGCTTCGCCACAGCAAAGGATCATCGCGGAATCTCCCCATTCTCATGATTATTCAATCGATTTAGAATATCGCGCCGACAAAATCCAGCGCCCGCGGACGGTTTCCGCAAGCGCCGTGCAAAAATGTCTCAGGGATGACGGGATCAGGCGGCCGATTTGGCGGTCGGTTCTTCCAGGCCGAGGAGGAAATGGATCTGCGGCCGCGCCTTGACAAGGTCGTCGATCGTATATTGTTCGAGCACTTCGAAGAAGGCGTTCAGTGCCTTGCGCAGTGCCGAATTCAGACCGCAACTGTCGACCAGCGGGCAATCGGCCGCGCCGTCATCGAAACATTCGGCCATGGAAAAGCTGTCTTCCGTCACCCGCACAACATCGAACAGCGTGATCTTGTCGGCCGCACGGCCGAGGCGGACACCGCCGTTGCGGCCGCGCAAAGTTTCTACCAGGCCGGCCTTGTGCAGCGGCTGCAGGATCTTGAACAGGAAGAGTTCGGAAACGTTGTAGGCCCTGGCGATCTCGGGGATGCGGCTGAGCTTGTCGCAATTCGCAGCGCAGTACATCATGATCCGCACCGCATAGTTGGTTTGCTTGGTCAGCCGCATGCCATACTCCTTGGCCGTTTCGCTTGCCTGGAAACCTATATAGACCGTCGCCTAGTTTGGAACAATTCCAAAAACGTGAAAATCACAATCATGTTATAGCCTTTTGCCGTGCCCTCCGGCTAATATGGGAAATAATGGAATAAAAGAGTCAAGTTTCGGGACGAACCAACATGCGCATGGCTGCCGCTTCAATTTTTCTCCTTCTTGCCAGCACGATCGGTGTCGCCCACGGCGCCGAGACCGGCGGGGAAGTCAATGTCTACACCTTCCGGCAACCGGGTCTCCTGAAACCAACCTTCGATCTCTTCACGCACCGGACGGGAATCACCGTCAACGTGCTGTTCATGGACAAGGGCTTGATCGAGCGGATGCAGGCTGAAGGCGACAATTCGCCCGCCGATCTGGTGATCGCCGGCGATCTGGCGCGGCTGGAGGCGCTGAAGGCGGCCGGCGTGACACAGAATCCGAACAATCCCAGGCTTGCATCGATGCCAGTTTCGCTGCGCGATGCCGATGGCCAATGGTTCGGCCTGTCGCAGGATATCAGGGCGATCTATGTCTCGCGCGCCCGCGTCAAGACGGCCAGGCTCGGCTATGACGATCTCGCCGCGCCGGCCTGGAAGGGCAAGGTCTGCATGCGGGATGGGCGTCACCTCTCCAATCTCGGGGTCATTGCCGCGATGACTGCCGCGCGCGGGGCTGCCGACACCAAGGATTGGCTCTCGAAGGTCAAAGCCAATCTTGCCGGCCAACCGAGTGGCAGCGACCGGACGCAGATCGAAGCGATTGCCGAAGGCAAATGCAGCGTGGCGCTCGGCAATCTGACGACGTTTGCCGAACTTCGCACCCAAGGCACGGATGATGAGCGCAAATGGGCCAATGGCATCCGGCTGATTTATCCGCACGGCGACAAGGGCGGCTTTGCCAATCTCTCGGGCATGGCGCTGGCGCGGCATGCACCGAATCGCGACAATGCGGTAAAACTGATGGCTTTCCTCGCCTCGCCCGCGGGCCAGGAACGCTATGTCGCGCAGACTCTGGAATACCCGGTCGTCAAGGGAGCGAACCCCGCGGCGGTCATTCGCGCCTTCGGCGTGCCGGAAGCAGCGACGATTCCGATCGCGAAAATCCTCGATGGCCGCGACGGTGCGGCGGCATTGGTAGACGAGACCGGCTTTAACGACGGACCGGCAAAATGAACTCCTCTGCAGGCGAATAGGCATCTGCCGATTCCCGCCGGACACGGGCAATTGCCATGATCAGGCTGTTGCCGGTAAACATTCGGCTCGGTTGATTTGAGAGGAGGCGCGGCATGGACCGCTTCACTGGTGGCTGCCTATGCGGCAAAGTCCGGCTTGTGGCGTCGGGACGACCATACCGGGTCGGTATTTGCCATTGCCTCGACTGCCGCAAACATCATGGGGCGCTTTTTCACGCGTCTGCGATATTCCCCCAGGATGCCGTGACGATCGATGGCGAGACGCGCGATTATGCCGGCCGGTTCTTCTGTCCCTCCTGCGGTTCGTCCGTCTTCGCGCGCACCGATGACGAAATCGAAGTGAACCTGGGCTCTCTGGATGCGCCGGACCAACTGACGCCAACCTACGAGCTGTGGACCGTCCGCCGAGAGTCTTGGCTGCCGCCGTTTCCGCTGATGAGACGGTATGACCGGGATCGTGACGCAACGAGCCGTTTCGAGCAATAGTCGCGCTCGACGAAGCAGGCCGTGCGGATGCCATGTCACACGATTGCCTTTCGGTACCGTCTTGGTGTCAACAGCCTTCCGATTCAGGCATGGCTCGGTATCGCTGCATCCTGCGAGGCGCGTGCTGCGAAACTGCCGAGAATCCACAGCGACACTTCCGCTGCCTCGCGCTGCGAGCGGAACTCGAATGTGCCGGTCAGCGCCCTGAGCGACGGGAATTCCAGCGTCAGGGCCTTGCCGTCGGCGGCTGGCGTGACGGCGACCTCACTCGGGTCGATGATGTGGCAGAGATAGCCCGAACCCTTGCTGCGCATGCAGCCGGTCGAGCCCTCCCAAAGTCTCAAGAAAACCATGTCGCCGTCGGCGGAGATGATGACGTTGCGGATCGCCTCGTTCGGATAGGCGCGGCCGAACTCGACAATGGCGAGACCGGCGTCGAAGCGTTCGTTCGCCTGGTCCTGCTGTATGAGACCGGTGGCCCAGAAGAAGAAGATCAGGGCCGCGCCGATGGGGATCAACCAAGCCAAGAGTATCATGACATGCTCCATTCCTGTCTGGAGTCGGTGTCTAACCGGCTAAGCTTGCGCAAGGTGGGAATTCCGCCTTGCATATAAGTATATACGTAAACAGGCGCCCGGATTGCAGTCCGGGCGCCCGATTTTTGTACAATTGGTTTAAGAAGACTTATTCCGCATCCGCCTGGGCATCGGCCGGACGAACCAGCGGCGTGATGCGGCGGATGGTGACCCGGCGGTTGAGCCGCTCCGGCCCGTCGGTGTTGACCTTCAGGTAGCGCTCGCCATAGCCTTGGGTCGTGAGGTTCTCCGCCGGGATTTCGAAAGCGTCGGAGAGCACGTTCGCCACGGCCTCGGCGCGGCTGTCGGACAGGACGAGATTGGATTCGTCTGAGCCAACCGCATCGGTATGGCCTTCGATGAGGAAGGTTTCACCTGGGTCCTTGTCGATGATCTTCTTGATCGCCTCGCCGACCTTCTGCAGACTCTGAACCTGATCTTCGGCAATCTCGGAGCTGCCGGTGTCGAAGGTGATCGTATCGAGGTCGATGCGGCGCATCTTATCACGGATACGGGCCGAATTCTTCACCTCGTCGACCGAATAGACCCGCTCGACCCGCTCGACCGGCGGCTCGTCGAGGAAGTCTTCGTAGTCGCGGTTGCCGCCACCCGAGCCCGAAACGTCGATGATATAGTCGCGCAGCGGGACAGTCAGCCGCATCGGCGGCAGATCCTCGCCGGGATCGCGCAGGAAGAGGCGGTCGCGGCCACGTTCGAGCTCAGGCGAGTAGAAGATCACCACTTCACGGTCGTTGATGATGCGCGAGCGGCGGACGATTTCGCCCCAGCGATTGCGAACGGTGACGATGCGGTCGCCGTTCGGCATGACGATGACTTCACGGATCTGGTCGTTGGACAGGCGGTCGTAGCGGATCTGCCGGTCGCGGGCCAAACGACGGTCGTCGTCGCCGCGGATCACCAGCCGGCCGCCGATATTGATGACGACGCGATTGCTGCGATCGTCGACCCTGCGGCCGCCGGCATCGTCATAGCCCTTGAAGCCGGGAATGCGTTCGCCTTTGTCCTGCAGCACCGGCCGGATGCGGACCTCTTCGTCGTTCTTGAAGCCGCGCTGAGCGTCCTTGTCGGACTTGGGCGCCTGGACATCCTTGTTCTCCTCGCGCAGCTGCTTGCGGCGATTGCGGTCAGTGCCGCGATTGTCGGCGTCCTTGTCGCTGTCGAGCACGGCGGCGCCGTTGTCGACCGGCAGCACGACGGTGTCAGTCGTCTTCGACGGATCGGCGGCAATGTCCTTGGCTTTCTTGACGTCGACCGGCTGGGCGTTCTTACGCGGCTTGTTGTTCTCGTCGCTCGTGGCGTTCTCGTCGGTCTGCTGCTGATCCTTCTTCTTGGTCTGGATCTTCTCGATCGAGCTGCCGGAATTGTCGGTCGGCTGCTCGGTCTGCTCCTGATCCTGGTTCTTGCGGTGCTTCTTGTTGGACTTTTCGATCGCGTTCTTCAGCTTGTCGTTCTCGGACTGGCCCTGATCGGACGGCGCATTGTTGTTGTCGTTCTGCTCACCGGTATCGGCGTTCTGGTCCTTCTTATGCCGCGGCTTCACCTGATTCTGGTCGCCCTGCTGGCTCTGGTCGGTGTTCTGCTGCGTCTCGGCATTGTCGTTATTCTTCTTGTGGCGCGGCTTCACCTGATCCTGATCGCCCTGCTGGGTCTGATCGCTATTCTGCTGCGTCTCGGCGTTGTCGTTGTTCTTCTTATGACGCGGCTTCACCTGATCCTGATCGCCCTGCTGGGTCTGATCGTTATTCTGCTGCGTCTCGGCGTTGTCGTTATTTTTCTTGTGGCGCGGCTTGACCTGCTGCTGATCACCCTGCTGGGTCTGATCGCTATTCTGCTGCGTCTCGGCGTTGTCGTTGTTCTTCTTATGACGCGGCTTCACCTGCTCCTGCTGGTCGCCGTTGTCGATCGTCTGGACGGTATTGTCCTGGCTCTGCTCATGCTTCTTGTGGCGCGGCTGCTGCTGCGAATCATCCTGCTGCTGCATGCCCGCATCATTGTTCTGCTTGTTGCGGCGCTGGCGGGTGTTGTCCTGCTGCTGCTCTTCCTGGCCGGCGTTCTGATCCTGGCGGTTCTTGCGCTTCTGGTTCTGGTCGTTCTGCTCGCTGTTCTGGTTCTGCTGTTCCTGCTGCCGGCGTTCCTTGCGCTGCTGCTTCTTCAGCTGTTCCTCGTCATCGCTGGACTGGACCTTGACGACCAGCGATTGCGCCTCTGCGGGGACCGCAGGACGGATGAATTCTGCGGCTGAAACCGGTCCGAGACCGATCAGTGCGACAAGGGGGATGGCAGCGGTGGCAAGAAGCCTGTTCTTGAACGCCATGGATGTCTTCCTCTTCGTTTTGTGGTCGTTGAAGCCAAGACCTGCTTATTTTCCGGGCTTTTTTGTGATTCTTAGGGTGTCATTTCACCGTGACATTATTTCGGCTCGGATTTATCAACCATGAACCGGCGGTTCAGTTCCCGTTCATCGGCACCGCCGAGGCTTAAAAGTTTTGTAACGAACGCTTCTTTGCTGTTGCATTTGCGCTAAAATCCGTACGAATAATGTTTCAGAGCGCGGCAAGAGCGCCTCGCCAAAAAGCCATCCTGTCCGCATCCGCAGCGCGAGGCAGGTATTGAACAAGGGGAATCACCATGCGCACGACTGCACGTTTTGCCTTTGCCGCCGCATTTACCGTCTTCTCGGCCGTCGCGGGCCTCAGCCATGCCGGCGATAAGATCATCATCGGCACCGAGGGTGCCTATCCGCCTTTCAATAATCTCGAAGCCGACGGCTCGCTGACCGGTTTCGATGTCGACATCGCCAAGGCGCTCTGCGCCGAGATGAAGGCCGACTGCACCTTCGTCGCCCAGGCCTGGGATGGCATCATCCCGGCGCTGCAGGCGAAGAAATTCGACGCCATCGTCGCCTCCATGTCGATCACGCCGGAGCGCAAGCAGAAGGTCGATTTCACCGACAAATATTACAACACCCCGCCGGCCATTGCCGTGGCGAAGGATTCGACCATCACCGCAGCGACGGAAGAGTCGCTGGCAGGCAAAGTGCTCGGCGCGCAGTCCTCGACCACGCATTCCAATTATGCCGAAGCGCATATGAAGAAGTCTGAACTCAAGCTCTATCCGACCACGGAGGAATACAAGCTCGACCTCGCCAATGGCCGTGTCGACGCGGTGATCGACGACGTGGTCGTGCTGTCGGAATGGGTCAAGACCAAGGATGGCGCCTGCTGCAAGGTGCTCGGCACGCTGCCGCTCGATCCGGTGATCAATGGCGAAGGCGCCGGCATTGCCGTGCGCAAGGGCGATCCGCTGCGCGAAAAGTTCAACAAGGCGATTGCCGCGATCCGCGCCAATGGCGAATACAAGAAGATCAACGACAAATATTTTTCCTTCGACGTCTACGGCAAGTGATCGGCGGAAAACCGCGTAAATCGGTGGCGACAGGACAAGCCCATCTTGCCCTGCCGCCATTTTTGCTTTTCTAGATAAGAACAACACCGGGAACCGGGACAGGGGAAAAGGATGCAAAGTGACGTCGCCGTGACGGCGAGCACCAATGAGTCATTTATGGCGTCGGTCGGGGGGCTGTTCGACGCCATCGGCTCGGCGATCTGGTCTGTGCTGCATCCGATCCTGACGACCATCGATCCACTTTGCGGCCCAGTCGGCCTGTTCACGCTTGTGGGCGGCACCGGCCAGCTTTCCTGCGGCGCCACGGGCTGGGGTGACGAGATCGCCTCTGGCTTCTATGTCACCGCAAGCCTGGCGCTCGCCACCCTGCCCTTCGGCCTGCTCGCCGGCTTTTTCCTGGCGCTCGCCAAGCAGTCCGACATCCGCCAGCTTCGTCTCGCGGCCGATATCTATACATCGCTGTTTCGGGCATTGCCGGAACTGCTGACGCTGTTCATCATCTATTTCGGCCTGCCCAACGTGTTGCAGGCGGCCGCAGCGCGACTCGGCATCACCGATGCGATCGGGATCGATCCTTTCATCTCCGGCATGATCGCCATCGGCATCGTGTTTTCCTGTTACTCTTCCGAAGTCCTGCTTTCGGCGTTCCGGGCCATTCCGCATGGCCAATATGAAGCCGGCTATGCCGTCGGCCTGACCTATGGGCAGACGATGCGGCTCGTCGTCGTGCCGCAGTTGATCCGTATCGCGCTGCCTGGCCTTGCCAATCTCTGGATGGTGCTGCTCAAGGATACGGCGCTGGTCTCAGCGGTCGGCCTGAACGATATCCTGCGGCAAACCTTTGTCGCGGCCAAGGTAACGAAGAACGCCTTTGCCTTCACTGGCATAGCTTGCCTGCTCTTCCTGGTGCTCGCCATCCTCTCCTCCTTTGTCATCAACTGGCTTGAGATGAGATCGAAACGGGCGGAGGTGCGCCGATGACCATCGCCACCGAGATCATCCCGCCGCAGCTGCCGCCGCTGGCCGCGGAAAAGCCCTATTCGTTGCCGCGTTTCCTCGGCAGCCTGTTCATGGGCATCTGGATTGCCGTCTTCGTCGGCATCGCCTGGACACTTTATTCCGGCTTCGACCCGAACGCATTCTGGAAATACGGGCCGAAAATGCTGGCAGGCCTGCCGGTGACGCTATCGCTTGTGGCAATATCAGTGACCGTCGGCGCCGTGCTTTCGGTGCCGATCGCCATAGCCCGCATGAGCGGGTCGCGCATTCTCAACCGCATCGCCTATGTCTATATTTATTTCTTCCGCGGCACGCCGCTGATCGCCCAGCTCTACCTTGTCTATTATGGGCTGGGCAATCTCCGCAGTGTCTTCGACAGCGTCGGTCTCTGGTGGTTTTTCCGCGAGGCTTATTATTGCGCGCTTCTGTCCTTCTCGCTCAACACCGCGGCCTACCAGGCGGAAATCCTGCGCGGTGCCATCGAAAGCGTGTCGCGCGGCCAGTGGGAGGCGAGCGACGCATTGGGCCTCCACAAATGGCACGCTTTCCGCAAGGTCATCCTGCCGCAGGCGCTGATTGTCGCGCTCCGGCCCTATGGCAACGAGATCGTGCTGATGATCAAGGCATCCGCAATCGTGTCGATCGTCACCGTCTACGACGTGATGGGCGAAACCAGCCGCGCCTACTCGCGCACCTACGACTCCAACATGTATCTCTGGGCGGCGATCCTCTATCTGATCGTCGTCGAGGCGCTCCGACATTTGTGGAACTGGATGGAAGCGCGGTTGACGCGGCATCTGAAGCGATGACTGCATTTTTAGCAGCACTCACCAACATCTGCTGCTAACACGCTGATTTTTCATCGGAATGTCATAAATCACACCGAGCGTTAAGCTCCGGTTAATCATGCTGTCGTTCAATTAAAAAGGCAAGCTCAGCAAACTCAAGCATGGAGAGATTGCCAAATGTCAAAAGAAATGGACTTGCGGATGCAGGGCTACGGCCTGACCACCGCCGAAATCATCTACCGCCTACCCGATCACCCGAGCCTGCTGCAGACCTTTGTCTGGCAGCACTACGATCTGGCGCCCGAGTTCCCCGAAATGATGAATTTCCTGAAATTCTGGCGCGAAACGCTCGATGGCATGCTGCATTCAGTACGCTATGTGCATAACCGGCTGATCACGCCGACCGAATGGCGAGCGTTGAAGGGCGAATTGATCCTGCACTGATTGCTTTTGCGCCACTGTCGTCTTAAGAGCCGACGCATTCGGTTCCAAGGACGTTCGGCGCATGGCAAGCAAGAAGAAGATCGACGAGAAGGCGCTCGCGGACGCTTACGACAAGGCGCTGGCGCTGGAAAAATCCGGCAAGTTCGAAGAGGCTGCGGCGGCCTACCAGAAAGTGCTGGCGCTCGATCCGGAAGATCATGGGGGTGCCGCGGTGCGCATTGCCTCGATGGGTTTTGGCGAGACGCCACCCAAAGCGCCGGATGCCTATGTCGCCACTCTGTTCGACCAGCATGCCGAAGCGTTCGAATCGATCCTCGTCGATCAGCTCGAATATTGCGTGCCGCTGCTGGTGCGCCAGCGCATCCAGGCGCTCGGGCTCGGACCGTTCAAGAAAATGCTCGACCTCGGCTGCGGCACCGGACTTTCCGGCGGCGCGATGCGCGACATGGTCGATGACATTACCGGCCTCGACATTTCCGAAAACATGGTCGAGATCGCCCATGAGAAGGACCTTTACGAGACCCTATACGTCGCCGAAGCCGCCGATTACCTCGAGGACAACGAGGACGGCCCCTTCGACCTCGTCACCGCCACCGATGTGCTGCCCTATCTCGGCTTCCTCGAAGAACTGTTCTTCGGCGTCGCCGATAATCTCGAAACCGGCGGCCTGTTCGTCTTCTCCTCCGAGACACTACCGGATGACACACTCGCCGGCCGCGATTTCATCGTCGGCCCGCACCAGCGTTTCGCGCATGCGCAAGCCTATGTCCGCAAGGTGCTCGGCGATGCGGGCTTCGAAGTGGTGGAAGTCGGCGACATCACCGTGCGGCTGGAGGAAGGCGAACCGATCGCCGGGCATCTGGTGGTCGCGCGGCGTCTCGCATCATAGCGCGGCGCGGCGCGAGACCCAACCCTTGCTGTTGATGGAATTGAACGTGGCAAGCCGGGAGGAGCACTTTCATCGCCGCGTTCGATCCGCTACATGCTCCATATCACTTATTGAGGAGCGTGAGCATGGCGAAGGTGGCTTTCATCGGTCTGGGCGTGATGGGTTATCCCATGGCGGGACATCTCAAGGTCAAGGGTGGGCACGACGTCACCGTCTATAACCGCACCATTGCCAAGGCCGAGAAATGGGCGACGGAATTCGGCGGCACCTTCAAGCCGACGCCGGCAGAAGCCGCTCATGGTGCCGACTTCGTCTTCACCTGCGTCGGCAATGACGAAGACCTGCGGTCGGTGACGACAGGTACTGATGGCTGCATTGCGACGATGAAGCCGGGCGCCATCCTGATCGACAACACCACGGCCAGCGCCGAAGTAGCACGCGAACTCGAGGCTGCAGCCGAGGCAAAGGGCTGCTTCTTCATTGACGCGCCGGTTTCCGGCGGCCAGGCCGGGGCTGAGAACGGCGTGCTGACCGTGATGTGCGGCGGCAAGCCGGATATCTTCGAGAAGGCCAAGCCGGTGATCGACGCCTATGCCCGCATGGTCGGGCTCATGGGCTCTGCCGGTTCCGGCCAATTGACCAAGATGGTCAACCAGATCTGCATCGCCGGCCTGGTGCAGGGGCTCGCGGAAGGCATCCACTTCGCCAAGCGCGCCGGCCTCGATGTCGAGGACGTGGTCAGCGTGATCTCCAAGGGCGCTGCCGGCTCCTGGCAGATGGAAAATCGCCACAAGACCATGAACCAGGGCAAGTTCGACTTCGGCTTCGCCATAGACTGGATGCGCAAGGACCTGGCGATCTGCCTCGACGAGGCGCGCAAGAACGGCGCTCGGCTGCCGGTGGCGGCGCTCGTCGATCAATTCTATGGCGATGTGCAACAGATGGGCGGCAATCGCTGGGATACGTCGTCGCTGCTGGCACGGCTTGAGAAATAGGATGCGCATCGTTCCGGCGCTTACGGGATTGGCTATCGCCGCTTGCGCCGGGCGTTCAGCCCAGGCTGCAGAATCCAATCTTGCAAGTCAGTTGAAAGCGGAGATCATCCGCTGCTGGAATCTTCCTTCCGGCTACGATCCGGGACCGTCCAGAATCATGCTTCATGTGCGTCTCGCGCCTGACGGAGCGGTGCTGGATGTGGAGACCGTGATGCTGGAGCCGAATACCAGCAAGGTCCAATTCATCGCCGCCTCCGCAGTCGGCGCCATTCGCCGATGTGGCCCATTCAAGGATCTGCCGTCCGGTCAATATTCGGATTGGAAGAGCGTATGGATCAATTTCAGACCGATGGCGGAGTAAGTGATGGAAAGCCCCTCGCGCGATTGGACCGCATCCCAGATCGTCGATTATCTGAAATCGCTGCGAGACGGCCGCAATATCGAGGGCATGCAGCGGTTCGGCATCGACACGGGCGCGGCGCTCGGCATCAGCAACCCCGTTTTGAGATCGCTTGCACGCGCTATCAAACGCAATCATGAACGGGCGCTCGCGCTGTGGGAGAGCGGCATTCGCGAAGCCCGACTGTTGGCCGCTTTCACCGACGAGCCGAAAAAGGTGACGCTCGACCAGGCACGGCGCTGGGCGGATGATTTCAATTCCTGGGAGATTGTCGACACTGTCAGCGATCTCTACGCCGATGCCGGGCTGCAAGACATCTTGATCCCGGAATTTGCCGACGACGAGCGCGAATTCGTCCGCCGCACCGCCTTTGCCATGATGGCCTGGAGCGCCGTACACCTGAAGAAAGAGCCGGATGCGACCATGCTTGCCTGGCTGCCGTTGATTGAACAGCATGCCTCCGATCCGCGCAATTTCGTCAAGAAGGCAGTCAACTGGGCGCTCCGGCAGATCGGCAAACGTAATCGGGCTTGCCATGGGCCGGCCCTGGCCATGGCGGAAAGGCTGGCCGCGAGCTCGGACAAGACGGCGCGTTGGATAGGCAAGGATGCCGTCCGTGAACTCACCGATCCCACCACCGTCGCGCGGCTGAAATAGCCGTCACTGCGCAACCGAATGGTCGATGCGGAAGAGCATGACTTGCGTCGGCACCGGTGCCCGAATCATGTCGAAGCCCGGAACCCTTTCGCCAGCAATCAGGGCGGTAAACAGCGGCAGGAAATGGCCGCCAGGCCTTGGCGTCTTCGGCCGGCAAAGCGCCAGATAGTCGAAATTCTTCAGATAGGCCATCCGCTCCGCCGTCGTCGACGCCATGAAGGTCCGCGTCAGGCGGCTGATCGCCGGCGTACTTCGATGATAGGGGATGCCCGACACCGTCACGCCTGGCGGAACACGCTCTGCAATCTCCAGGCCAATGCCAGGGGGGGTCATGATGTGGCCTGGCGTCAGGCCGGTAAGCACTGAAAAACTCTCCGTGCCGCAATCCTCGGCCAAGAGATCGTCGAAGGCATCCTTGGACGCCGGCCGAAAGGGTACGGCAGCGAACAGTGCTTCGAAGGCAAGCACGAGGATGACGACCGCGCCAATCGCTTTGGCCAGCCCCGATGTCCGGCTGCGGGAGGCGACGAGCATGCATCGAGCCTCGCCGATTGCGACCGGCGTGAGCAGGATCGAAGTCGCCAGCGTCTGCGGCAGGAAACGATTGGATATGTAGGCAAGAAGGACGGCGCTGCACAACACCACGAAGATTGCCGGCAGTCCCGGCTGTCGCCGGCGAATGTCGCGAACCACAGCTGGCACGCTGAGCATAAGGAGTAGCAATGGTATGATTGCCAAAGCGATCACGAGCGGCTTGCGCCGCCCGACGATTGCCAGGATGCTCTTCTCCTGCAGGATATGGTCGAACCAATATCTCTTGGCAACCGTATCCATCATCGGATACGGCCCTTTCAGATAGTCGGGATATTGCAGCAGGATCGCCACGATAATGACGACGCCGACGCCGGCAAAGATACCGAAGCGCAACATTGGCGATGGGCGATTGCCGGTGAAACGCGGTCCGAGCACCGCCAGGAAGCCGAAGCCGACAAGCGCTTCGATATAGGGTGCCGAGAATTCGTCCGTATGCAGGACAAGATAGTCCGAGGGCGCGATCAGTGCCAGCATCAGCAGAATGGGCAGAACCGCGCAAACCGCACCCGTCGCCTGCAGCACCGATCGGCTCGCCGGCATATCGAACCACCAGGCAGCGCTGACGGCGGCCAGCGCGACCGCCAGAACCGGCAGGGTTTCGAGCCCGATCGCAGTGGCGACGCAGGTGGCGATGCCGATCAAGACCCCTCCCATGGCGTCGAAGCGGACAAAACCATAGATCGCCGACAGCAGGCAGAGGATCTGCGCGTTGTGGTGGTCGATCCGACCAGGGCTGAACTCCCAGATGCCGTAGAAGGCGACGAGCGCCATGATCGGCAACATATAGGCCGGCAGTTCCGTCCGCCGCGGCGCCAGTCTCTGCAAGATGGCAACCACCAGCATCACGTAAAGGCAGGCCATGCAGGCCGGCCAGGCATGAAAGGCGATTGCAAGCGCCCGCTCGAGCCCGAGAACGGGTTTCAGCGCCAGCGTCATCATCGCATAGGGCAGGTCGATGATGCGTGACCAGTGGGAAAAATACGGCTCCGGCGACCAGATCATCGGGATCGACATATCGAACCAGCGGCCGGTCGCAAACAGCGTCCGTATTTCAAGCGCACGCAGACCGTCATCCGGATCGAGATTGTTGGGTCCGCCACTGTCGATGTCGAGCGCGATCAGTGTGCCGACCGAGATCGCGAAGATGAAGAGATAGAGGCCGAAATGCCAGCGATCGGTCTCGGCAGGGACGACAACGCGGTCTGACGTGGCTGCGGTCGTCATTCTAACCCTCCGAATATCGTGTCGGCGGAGGGCAAGTTATCCCGCTTCGTTGAACTTTCTCTTAAGTGGCCGAGCCGGCAGAACTGATCCCGGCAGTTACCAGAGCGGAAATGTTGCGGTCGAAGCGCTTTCGCAAGTCAAGCCGATCCACCACTATTCTGCGATCTCTAACGACAACGAGGAGACGCGCGCCCTGCTCGGAACTGTTGTCGTAGACAGCGATCTGATCGGCGAGTGAGGCTACCGTCTGAAGATTGCGAAGCGAGAGATCATATCGGCGGCGGATAACATGCTCCGGAATGTCATGACCTCCTTGCGCGACGCGAGTTGCGACACGTTTCACATGTAGTTCCACGGACCGAAGTGCGACGAAGACCAATTCAACTTGGTAGCCGACGGCACGAGCATCGCGCATGACATTCAACGCCTGATGGCTGCTTAAGGTTGTTTCATAGACGAAGCTCTCCCTGGCGTGCATCAATTGCCTCAGAAGCCGGATCGCTTGTCGACCGGCCTCGAACGTTGAAGCCTCCGGATTGCCCGGCGAAATAGCGCGTGCAATATCGTCAGCATTCACGAATCGGCCAGAACCGGGCGGATTTGTCGTATGAAACAGAGTCGTCTTTCCGGCACCATTCGGTCCGGCGAGGACGACGCAAGTCCTGGCATCCATCACTTGGAACCGCCAAGCCTTTGTTTACGTGATGTTGGCGCTGGAGGCACTCGTTCGTTGAAGTGGCGGATCAAGGTGCCATCCGCTCTTTCTTCGATGATGGTGTCGTCTGATGCCGGGTCGATGTGGAAAACAGATACACCAGCAGCGCGCGCCTTCTCGCGAGCGCGTACACCCAAGGTCGCCACAAGCCGGTCCTGCCTAAGCAAATCTTCAATGAAAGACATCGCTACACCTCGACAACTCCAAATATAGCGTATGGCAACGTGTTCCGCTACTCCTCCGAACTCTTCGGCTGTTCCAGGATCATGTAATCAAGCGGCAGCTCCGTCGAATATTTGATCTGTTCCATGGCGAAGACGGAGGAGACGTCGCGGATCTCGATCTTGGTGATCATGCGCTTGTAGAAAGCGTCGTAAGCCGCGATGTCGGGGACAACGACGCGCAGGAGATAATCGACGTCGCCGCTCATGCGGTAGAATTCGACCACTTCGGGGAATTCGACGATCACTTCGGAAAAACGTTTCAGCCATTCGATCGAATGCGAATTGGTACGGATCGACACGAAGACGGTGACCTTGGTGTTGACCTTGATCGGATCGAGAATGGCGACGCGCCGCTTGATGACACCGTCCTCTTCCATTTTCTGGATGCGGCGCCAGCAGGGCGTGGTCGACAACCCGACCTTCTTGGCGAGGTCGGCCACGGCGAGTGTCGCATCTTCCTGCAGCAACCTGAGGATCTTTCTGTCAAGGCGGTCCATACTTACCTCCGGGAAAATTTTGCTCACTATTATACGAATTTCTGAAAAAGGAAGAATGCTATTTCAAGAAATCCACGAAGAAACCAAACGGCGGAGTTCTGGCAGCAGTTCAGTTTCGAACCATGGGTTCTTGCGGATCCAACCGGTATTGCGCCAGCTTGGATGCGGCAGCGGCAGCACGCCCCTTTCGAGATGGCGGCGCCAGTCGCGGACAGTTTCCGTCATCGAGCCGCCGGGCTTGAGCGCGAGATGCCAGGCCTGCGCATAGCCGCCGACGGCGAGCACCAGCTCGATCTGCGGCATGACGGCCACTGCACGAGCGCGCCAGAGTGGCGCGCACTCTTTGCGCGGCGGCAGGTCAGAGCCATGTGCATCATAGCCGGGAAAGCAGAAACCCATCCCCATGACGGCGAATTTGTCGGGATCGTAGAATTGCGTGCGGTCGACATTGAGCCATTGCCGCAGCCGGTCACCGGACGCATCGTTGAAGGGAATGCCGCTTTCATGCACGCGCAAGCCCGGCGCCTGGCCGGAGATCAGGATGCGTGCCGTGGTCGACAGCACTGCGACCGGCCGCGGCTCATGCGGCAGGGGTTTGCCAACCGGATTGTCGCGGCAGACACGGCAGGCCGCGATCTCCGCCTTCAGGTCATCGATCGCGTCGGTCAAGAGCCTGCGCCTCCGAATATCCAGTCAAGCAAGGGTAGCCGGTGCGGTTCATCCTCCTTCACCAAATGATGCGACCGGCGCCAATCGACCGGCCGGACGAAATACGTGGCCCAGACGCCGATATGTGCTTGCTTCGCCTCGGCCTCTTCGCGTTCATAATCCCCGAACGCCACGGCGAGACCGCGTCGGACCATTTGCCGGTTGATATCCATGCCGTCGGATATACAGGCGACGAGCAGCCGGCCATATTTATCCCTGCGGTCGCCTTTGCAGATCATAACGCCCCGATCGACCAATGTTTGCAGCATGGCCTTTGCCGCCTCTCCGCAGCGCCATGACGTGGCGTGAAGCATGCAGGTCTGGGTCAATTCCGGCGCGTCTATGCCTGTTAGCCTCAAGCGCCGATCGCCGAGTGCCAGACTGTCGCCGTCGACGACGCGATAATGCCCGCCGAGTGTTTCGACCGCGTCAGTCTTAACCTTCAAGGCGATAAGCGCGAGTAGAACGAGAAAACACACCGTAATAACAATATCGCGCAAGAGATTGATTTTCATTACGTAAATTTTCCGGACAAGACTGTCCCACGTGTCGAATCGAGACCACGCATGGCAAACAAATCCTTATCACGGAAGCATCTTCTTAAGGATTGCGCTTTATTCTCGCGGCGAAAGAGCCAGTTCCAGTCCGTATCATGAGTCAACGAGCCAGTTCGTCGCCCGACAAGATCATCGTCGATCGCTCCCGCACCTCCAGAAACCAGGCGGTGTCGCGGACGGTGAAGACGACGCGCGAGCGGCTGCAGATGAACAGCAATGCCGCCAGCAGTTTCGACAAGGACATGTTGCTGCTGCATCTGTCGTCGATACAATACTCGGCCTCGCTTGTGCCGCTGTTCGTGCTCCTGATCGGCGTGTTCGCCAATTATTTCTTCGATTCGGTCAATCTCTTCCCGTGGATGTTGGGGTCGCTGGCGCTGCATTCCACGAATATGGTGGTGATCCGGAGGGCGCAGAAAGCCGCGATCACCACGGAGAACGCGCGCAGCTGGCACTTGAAGCTGCTCGCCGGCCAGGTGCTCGCCGGCATCGGCTGGGGCTGGCTAGCGCTCATCGATTGCACCACATGCGGCACCGGCTTTTTCTATTTCAAGGGCGCAGTGCTGATCATTGCCATGTCGGCGACGTCGATGGCGCAGTTCATGCTGCGCGGCTCGACGCTGTATACGTTTCTGCCGGTCGTTGCGGCACTGGCGCTGGCTTCGGTTCTTGACCGCAATTCCCTCGACCTGGCGCTGACGGCGGTCTTCGCCATCACCATGGCGTTCTTTTCCTTCATCACCGACCGGCTTTACAGTTCCAATATCAAGCTGCTCTCCTTCCAGTCGGAAAAGGACGACTTGATCGCCGAGCTCGAAACGGCGAAATCGATGTCCGATGAGGCGCGCCGCCGCGCCGAGGAGGCCAATCTTGCCAAGTCGCGCTTCCTCGCCTCAATKTCGCATGAACTGCGGACACCGCTCAACGCCATCCTCGGCTTTTCCGAGGTGATGTCGACGGAAGTGCTCGGTCCGCTCAACAATCCGACCTACAAGGAATATGTCAACGACATCCACACATCGGGCCAGCACCTGCTCAACCTGATCAATGAGATCCTCGACCTCTCGCGCATCGAGGCCGGCCGCTACCAGTTGAACGAAGAAGCCGTGCAGCTCACGGATATCACCGAGGACTGCATCGGCATGATCCAGCTTCGGGCACGATCGAAGAGCATCAGCATCATCGACCAGTTCGAACCCGACATGCCCTCGGTCTGGGCCGATGAGAAGGCAATCCGCCAGGTGATCCTCAACCTTCTCTCCAACGCGGTAAAATTCACACCGCAGGGCGGCGAGATCGTCGTCAAGGCGGGTTGGACGGCGTCGGGCGGCCAATATGTGTCGATCAAGGACAACGGTCCCGGCATTCCCGAGGAAGAAATCCCTGTCGTGCTTTCCGCCTTCGGCCAGGGCTCGATCGCGATCAAGAGCGCCGAACAGGGAACCGGCCTCGGCCTGCCGATCGTGCAGGCGCTGCTGCACAAGCATGACGGCCAGTTCTACCTCAAATCCAAGCTGCGCGAAGGCACGGAATGCATAGCCATCCTGCCGGCCAAGCGCGTGCAGCAATCGCTGCCGGCTGTGGAAGACGCGCAAGCAGTGGATCGTCGGCGCAAGAGCTTTGCTTGAGGTGAAATCTGCGAATAGCACGCGGCCTATGTGGCCGATATCTGTTCGTGATTCGAAGCTGCTCTCCCTCAAGCGCGTCTAAGACTGAACAGCGCCTTAAAATTCAAGTCCTGTCAAACACTCGCCGCGATAACGCTGGTTTTCATCTCTTTCAGTGAGAGGGAGATGGGCTTGTTAGTGAGGCTATTTTGTCTTACATTGTCTTACGGATTGGTAGGAGAAGACGATGTCGAAAGCCAATATGTCGGAATCAGTTACCTTTCGAGTCCCTTCAGACGTCTTGTCGGATATCGAAACCATCGCGGAAGCGACGGAGCGTTCCAGAAGTTACATCATTGTCCGCGCACTCAGAACATATCTTCTAAATGAGGGCTCCGATCTTCTTTCGGCGATCAAAGGGCGTGAGCAGATTGCATCAGGCGAGTATGAAGACATAGATGATGTCTTCGCCGACATGGATCGGATCACTGCTGGGAAGGTTGCGTGATCAGGGTTAGGCTTTCGGCTGCCGCGGCGAATTTTGTCCGGCACGAAACCGAATATCTGCGGCTGCGCAACCCGGCTGCAGCGAGAAAACTCTCGCTGGCGATAGAATGCCAGACGCATGCTGCAAAGCTTTCCGCAGGCGGGAAACTGCATGCACGGTCTGCGGATCAAGGGCGCCCTGACTTTTGTGATCGGCGACTATCTTCTCGACTATGTCTATGATGGTTCGAATGTGGACGTTGTCGCAATCCGACATGAACGGATGTCGATGGGAACTCCCGACATCGATAGCGAGCTTGATGAGGTCACCGAAAACGCCCAATCGTCTGTTAAAATGCTGAAGAATCCAGAAAAACCGTCGAGCTATTGACGGCTTAGTGTGAAACGCTCCGGAACTGACGCCTTGGCCGAAAGGTGCTAATGGAACGCCACCCAGAGCATGAAAAGCCCTGCGGCAACCAGCGCACAGAATACCCCGAACGACCCCAGATCCTTGGCATGCTTGCCGGTCTGTGAAACTTCCGGCGATACCCGGTCGACCAGTTCCTCGATTGCCGTGTTGAGTGCTTCGAAACCGAAGATCATCAGGAAGAGGATAGTCAGCACCAGGTATTCGAGCGCCGTTGCATGGACGAAATAGAAGAGGATCATGCCGGCGAGGTAGAAGATGATCTCGTGACGGAAGGCGGACTCGTTCATCGCCCGCCAGAAGCCGGCCCAGGAATAGCTTGCTGCCGCCGTCAGATGCGCCAGGCCTCTCTTCTTGCTTAGCGGCTCTTCCATGGTTTTCGCCCCGAGTCAGACACTCGGGCATCCATCTGGCATATCCGCTAAGGCTTTGCAAACTTTGCGAGAATTATGACAGACGGATGACAATCAGTCCTTGTTGGAGACGCCTGCGCTTTCGAACGTCGCCATGCCGGAATGGCAGGCGGCGGCGGCCTTGACGATGCCCGCAGCGAGCGCCGCGCCGGTCCCCTCGCCCAGCCGCATGCCGAGCGCCAGAAGCGGCGTCTTGCCGAGCTTGTCGATAGCCTTCATATGCGCAGGCTCGGCCGAGACATGGCCGATCAGGCAATGATCGAGCGCCGAAGGATTGGCGGCGCGCAGGATGGCCGCAGCCGAAGTGGCGACATACCCGTCGATAATGACGGGGATGCGCTCCATGCGAGCGGCGAGAATAGCGCCGGCCATGGCGGCAATCTCGCGGCCACCGAGGCGACGCAGGACTTCGAGCGGATCGGCGAGATGGTCGCGGTGCAGTGTCACCGCCTTCTCGACCGCGGCAATCTTGCGCTTCAGGAGTTCGCCTTCGGAACCGGTGCCGGGGCCGACCCATTCCTCCGCCGTGCCGCCATAGAGCGCCAGGTTGATCGCGGCGGCGATGGTGGTGTTGCCGATGCCCATTTCACCGATGCAAAGCAGGTCCGTGCCGCCGGCGATCGATTCCATGCCGAAGGCCATGGTGGCGGCGCAGTCGCGTTCCGATAATGCCGCTTCCTCAGTGATGTCGCCGGTCGGATAGTCGAGCGCCAGGTCGAAGACTTTCAGGCCGAGATCGTAGGTGGCGCAGATCTGGTTGATCGCGGCGCCGCCGCCCGAGAAATTGGCGACCATCTGCTTGGTGACTTCGGACGGATAGGGCGTGATCTTCTGGCGGGTGACGCCGTGATTGCCGGCGAAGATCGCCACCAGCGGCCGATTGATGGCCGGCTTGCGGCCGGTCCAGGCAGCGAGCCAGAAGGCAATCTCTTCCATCCGGCCGAGCGCACCCGGCGGCTTGGTGAGTTGCTTGTCGCGCTCGCGGGCATCGATCAGCGCCTCGGTCACCGGGCCAGGCAGATTGGCGATGAGGTTGCGGAAGTCGTCGAATGGAAGGCCGCTGACGCTCATGCCCTATACTCCTGAATGAAACTCTTTTCCTAAGTTCGGCGAGCCCCTAATATCGGCTGACTCGCACGGGGGCAACTCTCAAACACGTCCTGGCGCGACGCGGGCAGGTGGATGAATTTCAGCGATTTTCAGATTGATGTTGTCCGGTCGCTTGGCTTTCTGAGCCGGCTGCCGGTGCCGGGACGTTTTTTCAATGGCTATGGCGGCAGCATGTCGCGCACGGTGCAGGCCTTTCCGGCCGCAGGCGCGCTGATCATGCTGCCGCCGGCGGCGATTTTCGCGATCCTGCTGGCCTTCCATCTCGAGCCTCCCGTGGCGGCCATCGTTGCGCTGATCGCGCTCACGCTGATCACCGGGGCGCTGCACGAGGATGGGCTGAGCGACACCGCCGATGGTGTGGGCGGCGGACGCGATCGGGAGAAGGCGCTGGCGATCATGCGCGACAGCCGCATCGGCTCCTATGGTGCCTCGGCGCTGATCCTCTCCTACGGGCTGCGTGCCGCAGCCATGGCTGCGATCGGCGCTTCGCTCTCGCCCACGCGGGCGGCGCTCGTATTGATCGCCGCCGCCGGCATCAGCCGTGCGGCCATGGTCTGGCACTGGTCGTCGCTGACGCCGGCGCGGCACGATGGTGTCGCCGCTTCCGCCGGATCGCCGGAGGCCGGTTCGACCAATGTCGCACTCATCTCGGCGGCGGTCTGCGCGGTCGTGCTGATCTGGCCGACGGCTGGATTTGGCGCGACCCTCCTGTCGATCGCCGCAAGCGGACTGGCAACCATGGCCCTGACACGTTATATCCAGACCAGGATCGGCGGCCACACGGGTGACACGATCGGCGCGTCACAGCAATGCGCGGAGATGGCAGCGCTTGCCGCCCTTGCCCTGTGCAGCTGAAGCGCCAGACAAGAACGAAACAAGCGGATCGGAATCCTATGGAATCGCCCTGCATCCTCGTCTGTTCGATCGACGACAAGACCGGCTACTGTTTCGGCTGCGGCCGCACGCGCGAGGAGATCGGCGCCTGGACAAGCTATAGCAGCGAGCAACGCCTGCAGATCATGGCAGGCCTGCCGGCCCGGCTCGAAACCGTGGAGCGCCGGCCGCGGCGCGAAACGCGGCGCAGCCGTATCGCGCGCGGGGAGAACGCCTGATGCCGCAGCGGGTGCTTCTGGGTATTATCATCACACTGGCAGCGCTGGTGGCCTTCCTGTGGTTTTCGTCCGGCAGCAGCGGGCAACAACTCGATGGCGATGACGCCGGCCGATTCATCTACTATGCCATGTTCGCAGCTTTGGTGGGTTCGGGGATATTGGCAAGGCGCAGCCTTGGTCAGACCGCACGCCAACTCGGGCTTTGGGCGCTCATCATTCTGGCGCTCGTGACCGTCTATGTCTATCGCGGCGATCTGCAGCAGGTGGCGTCGCGCGTCACCGCCGGCCTGATCCCCGGGCGGCCGCTGTCAATGGTCGACGAAAACGGCTTCAACAGCGTGGTTCTCTTCAAGGGTGAATCGGGTCACTATGTCGCCGACACGATGGTCGACGGCTCGCCGGTCCGCATGATGGTCGATACCGGAGCGACGACCGTGGTGCTCACCTACGAGGATGCCGAGCGCGCCGGACTCAATCCGCAACAGCTCAACTTCTCATCGGTGGTGATGACCGCGAACGGCCCGGCGCAAAGCGCCTATGTGACCCTGCCGCGTCTCTCGGTCGGTGGCATCGAGCGCACCAATATCCAGGCGGGCGTCGCCGGCCGGGGCAAGCTCGACACGAGCCTGCTGGGGATGAATTTCCTCAATACGCTGAGCACTTTCTCGTTCAGCGGTGATGAACTCAAACTCAGGGATTGAGGCCTCTGGAATTGAGGCCTCTGGGCTTCATGCCCAGCGGCCATCGACATTGCAGCCCGTCGGCGGGATCGGGAGGTTGCCGAAGCGCTTCTGCAGCATGCCGCATCCCAGCCGATTGATCGGCCCGGGCATGACCGAATTGAGGCTGGCGCCGAACGCATCATAGGGGCTCTCGGCAAAGGCAACGTAGCTATACCACTTGCCACCGAGGAGAAGCATGATCGATGCGAGGATCGCCGCGCGGATCAAGGTGGCTCTTTTGGGACTGGGTTGTTTGGTCATGACAGGCGTATTCCACTGATGTCATGACTATAACGCTCCGGAATTAAGAACTATTCAGGCAGAACTGAACAAATTTATACGCTTGCGGCAGAAATGTGGCAGCGCGCTACAGACTGCAATACCGCCGCCCCGACTTGCGATAGCGCAGGTCGAAATGGAAATGATTGCCGTGATAAGCATCGCCCGGGCCGAGCACTGTATTGAAATACTTGCAGGAGTCGGCGCGCACTGTGTTCAGTAGGCCCTTTTCACGAAATTCGAAGAAGCCTTTCTTGGCAACGTCGATTTCCTTGCCGCTATTCAGGATGAACCCGCCGACGTCGAGCGCGTTGCCTTTGGCGTGCTCGGACCAGGGGTTGCGCGACAGCGAATCCATCCGTCGGCAGGAATAGGACGACAGCTGGTGGATCGTCTTGATGCCGGAGAAATAGCGATAACGTGCTTCCGGCACCAGTTCGTTCTTGACGAATTTGGCGAAGACGCGGGTCATCGAGCAATTGAGCTTCGCCGCCGGATAGAGCCGGATGCCGCCGGCGAAGCCGGAGACTTCGATCGGATGCGGAATGCCGCACGTCGGCCCTTGATAGATGGGCGGCAGTTCGCGATAGCGTACGCCCATGCGTTCGAGATCGCTGCGGCAGGCACGATCGGCCGCGGTCAGGCCGCCATAGGATTCCGGCACTTCTGACGGATCGTCAAAGCGCGGCAAGAAGGCGACCTTGGTCTCGTTCTGCGGCTGGCGACGCTTTTCCGGCAGCGTGATCTCATCAGCCGTCGAAGCCTGGTCGAAGGGGACGGCCTTTTCAGCAGGCTTGGATTTGTGCTGCACCTCGACTGGCGTGTCGGTCCCGATGCCATCGACCACCGGCTCGTCGGTATTGCCTTCGGCGATGTCGATATTTTCCTCTTGGGCGAGGCTCGTTGGGTCCTCGACGCCGAGGGTGGAATCCATGTTGACGCCGTCATCCGGGATCTGGCTCTGCTTGGCGACTTGCTGGTCTGCATTGTCCAATTGATCCGGCGAGGCCAGGGCCTCCATTCCGGGCTGTGGATCTTCGTCTATCTTCGGCAACCGCTTTTTCGGCGCTACGGCATCCGGCTGGCTATCGTCGTTCGACGCATCGATCGTATTGGAGGGATCGACATTGTCCGCCGTGTCGGCCTGTTGATGAGGCCGGCGTCCCTGGCCGGCAAGATTGGGCGTGTTGAGATAGTCGGCGCTTTCGGCGGCACGGCTGGTCGGGTCACTCGGTGCCGCGTAGTTCGTGTCCTCGACCTTGTGACGTGGCGTGATGGCAGAGACGGTGGTGTTGTCGTCGACATCCTCGGGCGGCACCAGATCGCCGGAACAGGCCGACAATGCCAGAGTGAGGGCCAGAGGCAGGCAGGCCCGCCGGACATTCTTGGAAAACGCAAAACTCATGGCCAAATCCACCGGCATTCCGGTTCAATTAGACCATGGTAATAAGAAAATGGTTACCGAAGGCTAAAGCTCACGCTACGAATCAGAACAGGTGTTTTCGTGAGGCGCGCCAGAGGCGCCATTGCCGGAGGAGCTGCGACGGCTGCAACGACTGCGTAAGTGCCGCTGCACCGGCCCTTTCGGCGCGATCAAAAACGGTCTCGGCCAATGCTATAGAAAGAAAGGCTCCGCTTACGCTCCGGCTGGAGCCAGGCATGGCGGCGCGCGCCTTGCGCAAGTGATCGCGGCCGAAGCCGATGAAGGCGGAAAGCGCAGCGCCGATCTGTGCTTTGTCTTCGCCCTTCAGGAAAGAGTCTGCGTTGAGGCCCGTCGCGGCGAGGATATCACCGGGAATGTAGACTTGATGCCGGCTGCGATGCATGGGCAGCAGCAAAAGGCAGCCGGCGACGAGCTGAGCAATGCCGGCATGACCTGCTGCATCCGCTGCTTTCTGTGCATTCTCCGGATCGAGGATCATCGCGGTCAGCTGGATCAGCGTCGAGGCCGTCTCACCGGCATAGCCTTCGAACATGGTGGTGGAGGCCATCGGATCATCGTAGAGATCGAAGATGCGGGCTTCGGTCATGGCGGCCAGCGGCGCGCGCGGCAGGCGTCGCTCGTCGATCGCCTGCATCAGACCCGCGGCCAGCGGATTGGCGAGGCTCTCGCCCCGGCCTTGGCCTTCGACAAGATCGCGCCACCATTGCAATCGGATCTCGCCCGGCAGCGGTTCATGAACGACATCGCGGATACGAGCGAGCTCGGCATTGAAGGCATAAAGCGCGGCGACCGGGCCGCGCTTGTCCTCAGGCATCAGCAGGCAAGCGAGATAGCGGTCGAAATCGGTGCTGCGCAATGTGGCGAGGCAGGCCTCGTAAGCCCCGGTTTCGCCGAGCGGCATGGTCAGCCTTCCACGGCAATCAGCGCGGCAGCAACGGCACGCTGTTCGGCGAGAAGGACGTTATAGGTGCGGACTGCAGCACCCGTCGACATGGGGTCGGCGGAAATGCCGGCTTCTTTCAGCGCGGCGCGCAGGTCCTTGCCAAGCGGCCTGAGCATATTGCCGGTGCCGACCAGCAGCACTTCGATATCCGCCGCGTCGGCAAACACTTTTCCGAGATTGTCGACATCGAGCGGCATGCCCTCTTCCACCGGCCAGCCGTAGATGCCGGACGGCAGGCAGAGGATCGAGCCGCGGTGACTCATATCGGCAAAGCGGAACCCGCCATTGCCATAAGCGTCGATCGGCGCACGGCCGGGAAAGTGCTGCTCGCGGATGACGATGCCTTTTTTCACCGGCTCACTCTTTCTGTTCTGCCAATGTCGTCATTTCAGAGCAGCCTCGGCAAGGCTTTAGGCAGCCGGGCTCTGGACCTCGGGAACGTTCGCGCCCTTTTCTTGCCTGTCCTTGTCGAACGTGTCGGGACGCAGCTTGAAGAGGATCAGGACCGGGGCGGCGATATAGATCGATGAGAAGGTACCAACCACAACACCGAACAACATCGCAACGGTGAAGCCGCGGATGACATCGCCGCCGAACAGTACCAGCGCCAGGATAGCGATCGTTGTCGTCATCGAGGTGAGGATGGTACGCGACAGCGTCGAATTGATCGAGGTGTCGATCAACAGCGGCAGCGGCATCTTCTTGTAGCGCCTGAGATTCTCACGCATTCGGTCATAGACGACGACCGTGTCGTTGAGTGAGTAACCGATGATGGTCAGCACCGCCGCGATACTAGTTATGTCGAACTCCACCCTGGTGAAGACGAAGAAGCCGACGGTCAGCAACAGATCGTGCAGGGTAGCGACGATGGCGCCGACAGCGAACTGCCATTCGAACCGGAACCAGATCCAGACCATGATCGCCAGGAGCGAAAGGCCGACGCCGTAGAGACCTTTCATTGCCAGTTCGCCGGAGACCGACGGGCCAACGGTTTCCTTGCGGCGGGATTCGTAGTCCTTCGACAATTCATTCAACACTTTGGTCGCAGCCGACTGGTCAGCGTTGTCGCCGCCACCCTGCTGCGTTTGAACACGGATGGAGACGTTGCTCGGATCGCCAAAGCCCTGGACCTGGACGCCGGGAACGTTCAGTTGGTTGAGTCGCTGGCGGATATCACTGAGATCGGCAACGCCGTTCTTGGCCTTCATTTCGATGATCGAACCGCCGGTGAAGTCAATGCCGAGGTTGAGCCCGATCGTCGCGAAGCCGATCACCGAGGCGATGGCCAGCGCCGCAGATCCGGCGAAGGTGATGTTCTTCAACCGCATGAACTTGATCTGGGCGAAATCGAAGAAAGCGGTGCGCACGCCTTTCGGCAGCGTTTTCGGCCGCGTGCGGCGCAGCCAGATCGAAATCAGCAGCCGCGATATGGTGTAGGCGGTGAAAACCGTGGTGATGATACCGATGCAGAGCGTGATGGCAAATCCGCGCACCGGCCCCGACCCCATAAAGAACAGAATGGCGGCCGCAATGAAATGCGTGATATTGGCGTCGATAATGGTGCCAAAAGCCTTCTGGAAGCCCGCCTGCATCGCCTGGACGATCGGTCGGCCCTGTTTGACCTCTTCACGGAAGCGTTCGTAGAACAGCACGTTGGAGTCGACCGTCTGGCCGATCGTCAGCACGATACCGGCAATGCCCGGCAGTGTCAGCGTCGCCCCCAGCAGCGACAGGATCGCGAATATCATCGCGACGTTGATGATCATGGCGATATTGGCGATCATCCCGAGCGTGCCGTAGAAGAAAGCCATAAAGCAGATGACTGCGATCAGGCCGACGAGCGAAGCGATGAAGCCCGCATGGATGGAGTCGGCGCCAAGGCCCGGGCCGACCGTGCGCTCCTCGACCACCGTCAGTGTCGCCGGCAACGCGCCGGCGCGCAGCAACACCGCGAGATCATTGGCCGACTGCACTGTGAAATGGCCCGAAATCTGGCCCGAGCCGCCGATGATCGGCTCGTTGATGTTGGGCGCGGTGATCACCGCATTGTCGAGCACGACAGCAAAAGGTTCGCCGACATGTTCCTGGGTGATGCGGGCGAATTTCTGCGCGCCGGTCGAATCGAACCTGAAGGTTACGATCGGCTCGTTGTTCTGCTGATTGAAACCGGGCTGCGAGTCGACCAGGTTTTCGCCGGTCAGCATGGCACGCTTCTGGATGAGATAGGGCACCGGCGGATCGTCGTTGGAATAAACGATTTCGGAATTGGCCGGCGGACGTGACCGAAGCGCATCCTGCGGCGACATCGTCAGGTCGACGAGGTGGAATGTCAGCTTGGCGGTCTTGTTGAGGATCGCCTTCAGGCGCTGCGGATCCTGCAGGCCCGGCACCTGGACAACGATGCGATCGGTGCCCTGCCGCTGGATAAGCGGCTCGGTCGTGCCGAGTTCGTCGATGCGGCGGCGGACGACTTCAATCGACTGCGCCACAGCGGACTGGACGCGGTAGTTGATGCCCTGGTCGCTCAGCCCGATAGTGAAGACACCATCATCGGTGTTGGTCAGCGTCGCTTCCTGGATCGTGCCGCCGGTAAAACCACCGATGGGCGTCAACTGGGTGACGTCTTTGAGCGCAGTCTTGGCGGCCGGGACCTGGCCGGCATCACGCAGCTTAAAGGTGATCTTCTGGCCGTTGGCCACAAGGCTGGTGTAACCGACATTGGCCTTGCGTAGATTGCCGCGGACATCGTCGAGCGTCGTGTCGACGCGTTCCTTGATGATGTCGCCACGCTCAAGCTTGAGCATGATATAGGAGCCGCCCTGCAGGTCGAGGCCGAGCGTCATCGTGCTATGCGGAACCCATGACGGCAGCTTGGCGAGCAGGTCCTTCGGCACGAAATTCGGGGCGGCAAACAGGATGCTGAATGCCGTTGCCAGCCAAATCAGGATTGAGGTCCAGCGCGAAAAATGAAGCATGGGGTTCTCGATGCGTTTTCTACGACGTCTTGATTATAGACCTGCAGGCACCGGATGGCTGCAGGAATCGGCGGCCTCAGGGCTTGTTGGCGGCCTGCGGCTCCTTGACCGGCTCGCCGCGCACGCGCACTTCGGCGACCATGGACCGGACGGCGCGGACCTTGACGCCATCAGCGATCTCGGCTTCGAGTTCATTGTCGTCGATGATTTTGGTCACCTTGCCGATCAGGCCGCCGCCCAGAACGACCTGGTCACCACGCTTGATGCCCTTGAGAATGTCCTCGCGCTTCTTCTGCTGCTGGCGCTGCGGCCGGAAGATCAGGAAATAGAACACCACGATCATCGGCAGGAAAAGAATGAGAATGTCTAATCCATTGCCAAATGGCGACGACGCGGCTGGCGTTGTCGACTGGGCGAAGGCTTCCGTGAAGAGCATCGGTTACTCCGGACAAACTGAACGATCGGGCTTTTCCGGCCCGGTTTATGGCCGCCGCAATATAGGAACATGCCCCTTCATTGCAACAGCGCATTCCAAATTTGCCATCGAAAACGGACGTTTTGACGCCCAACCGACCTTTCCGTCCAAAAGCCAGCCGTGCTAGCGGGCAGAACGAGGTCACAATCGGGAGAGATGATCGTGAGTGACGATATCCTGCAGGCCATATTGGCTGAAGTGAAACGTCTGGCCGACGCCGCCGAACGCATTGCCGGCCCTGCCCCGGAATCGATCCTCTGGGACGCGGCGGATTGCTTTGTCTGGAACCCGGAACGGCAGAGCCTGGCGCCGATCCGCCGTGTCAATCGCGTCGACCTGTCGTTGATCCGCGGCGTCGATCATGTGAAGTCGATTCTCCACGAAAATACCGAGCGCTTCGCCGAAGGCTTTGCCGCCAACAACGTGTTGCTCTGGGGCGCGCGCGGCATGGGCAAGAGCTCGCTGGTCAAGGCGATCCATGCGGCGATCAACGACGAGCACGGCACGGCGATGAAGCTGGTCGAGGTGCATCGCGAGGACATCGATACACTGCCGGTGCTGATGGATATCCTCAAGGCCGCCGACCACCGCATCATCCTGTTCTGCGACGACCTTTCCTTCGACCATGACGACACGTCCTACAAATCGCTCAAGGCGGCGCTGGACGGCGGCGTCGAGGGCCGGCCGGACAATGTCATCTTCTACGCCACCTCCAACCGGCGGCATCTGCTGCCACGCAACATGATCGAGAACGAGCAGTCGACGGCAATCAATCCGTCCGAGGCGGTCGAAGAAAAAGTGTCGCTATCGGACCGATTCGGCCTTTGGCTCGGTTTCCACAAATGCAGCCAGGAGGATTATCTGGCGATGGTCGATGGCTACGCGGACTATTTCAAGCTGACGATCGAGCCGGAAAAACTGCATTTCGAGGCGCTGGAATGGGCGACGACCCGTGGGTCACGGTCGGGTCGCGTGGCGTGGCAATATATCCAGGATCTGGCCGGACGGTTGAGGCAGCGGATCTAAAATCCAAGTCGCCAATAGATAAAGAGCCCGGGATCGCTCCCGGGCTCTTTACGTCTCCCCTACGCACTACTGGAGGAAAGTCATGGGGTTGACGGCTACTGCGTTCTGGCGGACTTCGAAGTGGACCTTCGGGCGCTTGGCGCCACCGCTCATGCCGGAGTCGGCAATCACTTCGCCGCGCGTGACCTTGTCACCGCGCTTGACGTTGAGGTTCTTGGCGTTGCCGTAGACGGTCACGGTGCCATCGTCGTGGCGGACCAGCACGGTATTGCCGAGATCTTTCAAGCCGCTGCCGGCATAGATGACGACGCCGTTCTCGGCCGACTTGATCGGCGTGCCCTCAGGAACCGAGATGTCGATGCCGGCATTGCGCACGCCGTCGACATTCTGACCATAGCCGGCGATGACTGCGCCGCGCACCGGCCAGCGGAACTTGCCGATACCCGTTTCGTCGGGCGCCTTCTCATTGTTGTCGGCCGTCTTCTGCACGTCCTCGACGCTCTTGTCGGCAACCGGAGGCGTGTAGGTCTTCGGCTTGTTGGCGTCGACCGCTTCCTTGATCTCCTTCTTCGTCGGGATCGAGGCGGTGACGGTGCTGGCGTCCGGGATCGTCAGCTTCTGGCCGACGCGAATGGACGCTTTGCCCATATGGTTGGCGCTCTTCAGCGCCTGGACACTGATCTTGTGGTGCTTGGCAATCGCGGCGAGCGAATCGCCTTCCTTGACCACGTAGAGGCCGTTGTCAGCCGCATCGTTACTCGCGAGCTTGGCTTCGGCGTTCTTGTCCTTGTCGCGGCTTGCGCTCTTGGGCAGGACGGCCTTGTCCTGCTCCGGCTCCTTGCCCGGCGTCGGAATCTTCTTTTTCTTGCCCTTCAGTTCAAGGGCCATCTCGTCCGATTCGGGCTTGGCCTTCAGTTCCACCTTGACCGAGGTCGGGATGATGATCGAACGACCGAATTTAAGATCGGCGCCGGTCTTGAACTTGTTGGCCTTGAGGATTTCAGCCTGCGGCACGTGATAGCGCACCGAGATTGCCGACAGCGTTTCGCCGCTCTTGATCTTGATGCGCGGCGAGCTGTCGCTCACGCGCCAGATCGACTTGACCGTGCCGGTCTTGATCGGATCGGCGTCGACATTGACCGAGAGCACGTGCTTGCCCGGCATCGGCTGGCTCAGCGCGACCTTTTCCTGCACCTTCACCTTGACAGAAGGCGTGGTGAGTTCGCTGCGCTCGATCCGGGCCGGCCTGACCGAAGCACGAACCGCCGTATCGGTGGTCGATGTGCTGATCGGATCATAAGACACATTGTTCTTGCCCGGATAGGGCTGATTGATCGCCGCATCGGCGCTTGGATCGTCGTTGCCGGCATCGGCAACGTTTTCCCGCGGGACGGGCAACTGGCCGTTGACGGCGTTGACCTTGTGAGGGATCGAGTTCGTCGTCATTTGATCTTGTTTCGAGGAGAAGATCCCATCGAAGCGAGTGACGTCCGAGCTACAACTTGACGCCGCACCTGCAAGCAGGAGCGCCGTCACGACACGGAGTGGAGAGAGATTGGACTTTACAATTTCGAAGCTACGCATGACAGCAACCCAGCAACGCCTGAACTTGTATTCATTAAAGCGCGTTAGTGTTACCGGCCGGTTAATGGCACACAATAAACTCATAATATGCTGAAAAATGATAACCTTAACGGGAAGTTACCGGAGATCGGCGAGAGCGGCGGCGATCTGCCGATATGCCTGCAGGCGCTGGCATGAGCCGTGTCCAGACCTATAGGAACTACAGAATCTGCGCCACTTGCGGCACGATCGGCTGGAACGGCGTATCAAACAATTCCTCGCGCTCGAAGCGGCTGCCGGATTTCGTCAGCTTGACCATGCGTGCCACGCCATCCTCGCTTATGACCGGCGCGATCATCACGCCGCCAGAAACCAATTGCTCGGCATAGACACGCGGCAAGGCGCTGAAAGCGGCGGTGACGAGGATGCGGTCGAAGGTGCCCTCACCGTGCAGGCCGGAACTGCCATCGGCCTGACGGACGACGACATTGCGCAACGACAGCTTGTCCATGCGCGCCTGGGCGAGCGTCACCAGTGTTTTGTAACGGTCGACAGTCAGCACGCGCTCGACCAGTCGTCCAAGCACAGCAGCGGTAAAGCCGGAACCGGTGCCGATTTCGAGCACACGATGGCTAGCCTTGAGCTTCATTGCATCAAGAATTGCCGCAGCAAGATCGGCGCCTTCGAGAATCGCGCCGCATTCAATCGGCAGGGTCCGCGATGTCCAGGCCTGGGCGAGGAATTCGGCCGGTACGAAAAAGTGCCGTGGCGTCTGCTCGATAGCGTTGAGCAGGTCGGCATTGACAACGCCTCGGGCACGCAGCCGGAGGCAGAGCGCCACAAAACCTTCCCTGCCGCCGCGCCCCTGGTTCATGCCGGCCCTTTCGTCACGGCCTGCTGGATACGGTCAAGCAGGCTATAGTCTGTAAGGTCGAGCTTGAGCGGCGTTACCGAGATTTTGCCTTCCTTGAGCGCGAAGATGTCTGTGCCCTCGCGGAAATCGCCCTTTCGGCTGTCGAATTTCAGCCAGTAATATGGCAGGCCTCGGCCGTCGCTGCGCTTTTCGACATTCATGCCGAAATCGAGCTTGCCCTGGGCGGTGACGGCAATACCCTGAACGTCCGACGGTTGGCAATTGGGGAAGTTGACATTCATGAAGGTCCAGTCGGGCATGTCGACGTCCAGCAGCTTCGTCAGAAGCTGCGGCGCATGGGCCTCGACGACGTTCCACGGCACATGCCGCTCGCCTTCGAGATAGTTCGCCGCCTGCGACAGTGCCAACGAGCGGATGCCCTGCAGCGTGCCCTCGATAGCGCCGGCGATCGTGCCGGAATAGGTGACGTCATCGGCCATATTGGCGCCGTTGTTGACGCCCGACAGGACGAGGTCGGGCTTCTTGTCGGTCATGATTTCCTTGACCGCCATGATGACGCAATCCGTCGGCGTGCCGCGCAGCGCATAGTGTTTTTCCGAGACCTGCCGCAAACGAAGCGGCTCAGACAAGGACAGCGAATGGGCCAGCCCGCTCTGGTCGGTTTCGGGCGCCACGATCCAGACATCGTCGGAAAGCGTGCGGGCAATCCGTTCGAGAACCGCGAGGCCCTCGGCATGGACGCCGTCATCGTTGGTCAGGAGGATGCGCATGATCAGGCGGCCTTCTCGATTTTTGTCATCCCTCCCATATAGGGGAGCAGAACATCCGGAATTGTGACCGAACCATCTTCGTTGAGATAATTTTCCAGCACAGCGATCAGCGCCCGGCCGACGGCCGTGCCCGAACCATTGAGCGTATGGACGAATTTGACGCCCTTTTCGGCGGGGTCGCGATAGCGCGCATTCATGCGGCGCGCCTGGAAATCGCCGCAGACGGAGCAGGACGAGATTTCGCGATAGGCGTTCTGGCCCGGCAGCCAGACCTCGATGTCATAGGTCTTCTGCGAACCAAAACCCATGTCGCCGGTGCAGAGCGTCATGGTGCGGAAATGCAGGCCAAGCCGCTTGAGCACGGTCTCGGCGCATTCGGTCATCCGCTCATGCTCGGCAATCGAGCTTTCGGCGTCGGTGATCGAGACCAGCTCGACCTTGTAGAACTGATGCTGGCGCAGCATGCCGCGCGTGTCGCGGCCGGCCGAACCGGCTTCCGAGCGGAAGCACGGGGTCAGCGCGGTGAGCCGCAGAGGCAGCTTGTCGCGATCGAGGATTTCCTCGCGCACGAGGTTGGTAAGCGGCACTTCTGCCGTCGGGATCAGCCAGCGACCGTCCGTGGTCCGGAACAAATCCTCGGCGAATTTCGGCAATTGGCCGGTGCCGAACATCGCATCATCGCGCACCATCAGCGGCGGCTGGACTTCGAGATAGCCGTGCTCCTGCGTGTGGATGTCGAGCATGAACTGGCCGATAGCACGCTCCAGCCGAGCGATCTGGCCCTTGAGCACAGTGAAGCGCGCGCCAGACAATTTGGCAGCACCTTCGAAATCCATCCAGCCGAGCGATTCGCCGATTTCGAAATGCTCCTTCGGCGGATGATTCCAGGTCGGCTTTTCGCCGCTCGTGCGCTTCACCACATTGTCGTGCTCATCCTTGCCGTCAGGGACATCGGCGAGCGGAATATTCGGAATGCGCGACAGGGCGTCGTTGAGTTCGGCGGTGAGCTGACGCTCTTCTTCCTCGGCGGCGGGCAAATCGACCTTGATCGCAGCCACTTCGGCCTTCAGTTTTTCGGCCAGCTCCATGTTTTTCTGGCCCATGGCAGCGCCAATTTCCTTCGAGGCGGCATTGCGGCGCGACTGCATCTCCTGCGCCTTCTGGGTGACGGCGCGGCGCTTCTCGTCGAGAGCGACCAGATGGGCGGCCTGGGGTTCGGCGCCGCGGCGCGCCAGCGCAGCATCGAGCGCTTCGGGATTGTCACGAATCCATTTGATATCGAGCATCGGAACACCATTGAACGGAGATGCGGGAATCCTGACGATTCCCGCTTTTGGAAGGTTTTGGCGCGAAGCCGGCCGAAACTCAAGCCGCAAACGCGCGAGCGATGATGTCAGGCAGAAGCCTGTTCTTCCGCCTCGCGTTGAGATCGGCCCTTTTCGATCATCCTGGCGGCGATGATGGCGATCTCGTAGAGCAGGATGGTCGGTATAGCGAGGCTGCATTGCGAGATCGGATCGGGCGGCGTCAACACCGCGGCGACAACGAAGGCGAGCACGATGGCATATTTGCGCTTGCTGGCGAGCGTCTTGGAGGTCAAGAGCTCAACACGGACGAGCAGCGACGTAACCACAGGCAGCTGGAAGACCAGACCGAAGGAGAAGATCAGCATCATGATCAGGTCGAGATATTCCGACACCTTCGGCATGAGCTGGATCGCCACCTGCCCTTCGCCGCCGCTCTGCTGCATCTTCAGGAAGAACCACATCACCATCGGCGTGAAGAAGAAATAAACCAGGCAGCCGCCAAGGATGAACAGCAGTGGCGAGGCGATCAGGAACGGCAGGAATGCAGCGCGTTCGTTCTTGTAGAGCCCGGGGGCAACGAATTTATAAATCTGCGAAGCGATGACCGGGAAAGCAACGACAAGCGCGCTGAACATCGCCACCTTGATCTGAGTGAAGAAGAATTCCTGCGGTGCCGTGTAGATGAGCTCGGCGTCCTCGACCTTCATCCCAGACCAGATCACGGCCGTGCGATAGGGGATGACGAGCAGATTGAACAGCGGCTTGCCGAAATAGAAGCAGACGACGAAAGCGGCAAAGAACGCCACCACCGCCCAGATCAGACGGCGGCGCAGCTCGATCAGATGCTCGAGCAGCGGCTGCGGCTTGTCTTGCAGTTCTTCGGTCATGCGTCACCCGTAGTATCGGTCTTCTTGCGGGCGGCAGTCCGTTTCGGCTTCGCGGCTTCGGCTGGGGCCAAGTCAGGCGCGAATTCCGTCACTGCGGGCTTCTTCCGGCTCGCCGGCTTCTTGGCAACGGCTTCCGCCTCGACAGCCGCAGCCGCCGCTTCCTTGGTGCGTACAGGCGCCTTCTTCGTCTTCGGCTCTGCCGGGGTCGAAACGACGGCGAGTTCGGAGACGGTCTTTTTCGGGCGCGCGGTCTTCGGCTTGGCGGCTGGCGTTTCGGCGACCGACGGCGTCGGCATTGCCGCGGCAGCGACGACCGGCGCAGGTTTGGCGTCAACCGGCTTGTCTCCCACCGCAGGCGCTGCCGCGACCGGCGGCACGGCCGGCGTCATCAATGGCGCATCGACCGTAGCGGCCGACGGCAGAACCGAACTCGCTTCACTCGAAACAGCGGCATTGGCAGCCTCTTCGGCAGCAAGCTCGCTCTCGGTCTTCATGAAAGGCGCGTTGTACGAGGTTTTGGCGTCGTCGGAGGCCTTTTGCAGGTCGGACTTGATATCCTGGCCAAGCTGGCGGATCGGGTTGATCGCGTCGCGCAACGTGTTGGTTGGATTGAGCTTGCTGACTTCGCTCAGACCGCTGCGGACATCATCAAGGTCTGCTTCGCGCAGCGCCTGGTCGAACTGTCCCTTGAATTCATTGGCCATCCCGCGCAACCGTGCGGCCATCCGGCCGAACGTGCGCAGCATGGGCGGCAGGTCCTTCGGACCTACGACGATAATCAGAACGAGCGCGATAACAAGAATCTCGCTCCAGCCGACGTCAAACATGTCGCACGCTTCCTGCAACCGTGCGCGGCACGCATCTCACGCGCCGACGCCCGGGCCGTAAATCCAGTTTATTTCACTTCGTCGACTTTATGTTCAACCGAAGGGGACTTCGCATCGGCCGTGTCATCCTCGGCCATGCCCTTCTTGAAGTTCTTGATGCCCTTGGCAACGTCGCCCATCAAGTCCGGAATCTTGCCGCGGCCGAAGAAGATCAGGACCACGGCCAGGACGATCAGCCAATGCCATACGCTTAAAGAACCCATGCTCAGATACTCCCAATTTCGCTCACGGACCTGATTTAGTCACTTATTGTGGCGATTTCAAACCTCAATGTGACGAGACCGTTAAAGGAAACGGCCACGGGTCGCAATGCTTTTGGTCAATTTGCCGGGATTTCTCCAAGGCCATGCTTAAAAGCGTGGATCACTCTTCCTCGCCGCCGCCCGGCATCAGTAGGCCGAGTTCCTCGATATCAAGCTGCGTGATCGGATCCTCGTCGGGCGCCAGAGCCTCTTCGTCGTGCGGCAAGGGCACCGAGAGGTTTGATGGAATTCGCCCGGAAAGCATGCCGGTCGCCTTGAGCTCTTCGAGGCCCGGCAGGTCGCGGATATCCTCCAGGCCGAAATGGTCGAGAAAATCGCGTGTCGTGCCGAAGGTGACGGGGCGACCGGGAGTCCGACGACGACCGCGGAATTTCACCCAACCGGCCTCCAGAAGAACGTCGAGCGTGCCCTTGTTGGTCGAGACGCCGCGGATATCCTCGATCTCGGCGCGCGTCGCAGGCTGATGGTAGGCAATGATCGACAGCACTTCCAGCGCGGCGCGGGAGAGCTTTTTCACCTCCTGCCCGTCCTGCCTGAGCGCGAAAGAGAGATCCGAGGCGGTGCGGAAGGCCCAATGACCTTCGACTCGCACCAGATTGACGCCGCGGGTGCGGTAGAGCAGGCGCAGTGCGGTGAGGATGGCCGTCAGGTCCGTGTCCGCCGGCAGCCGTTCGGCGAGATAATTCTCGGAAACCGGCTCGGCGGAGGCGAAAATCAATGCTTCGACGGTTCTGGCTTCGTGGGAATTGAGGATGGTGGCGAAGTCTGGGGCGGCATCCGGCGCATCAGTCAAGGCCGGCCTCCATGGCGGCAATGTCCTCATCGGTCACAGGATTGGCGCCGGTGCGCATATAGATCGGCGTGAAGGCGCCCTGCTGGCGGATTTCGACCCGCCCTTCCCGCACCAGTTCCAGCGTCGCGGCGAAGCTGCTGGCGACTGCCGTTGCCCGCTCYTCCGGATCGGTCATGTAACGCAGCAGGAAGTTATCGAGCGCCGTCCATTCGTCCAGCGCACCGACAAGGCGCGCCAGCATCAGCCGCGCCTCGGCCAGCGACCAGACGCGCCGGCGGGCAATCGTGACATTCGTCACCGCCTGGCGCTGCCGGAGGGAGCCGTAGGCGGACAGCAGGTCGATGAGATTGGCGTCATAGGCGGAGCGGCGTTCCTCGACGACAATTTCGGGCGCGCCTCGGGCGAAAAAATCACGTCCCAGCCGGTCGCGGTTGACAAGCCGATTTGCAGCCTCGCGGATCGCCTCCAGGCGCCTTAGGCGGAAGGCCAGCGTCGCCGCCATCTCCTCGCCAGAGGGGCCATCGTCGCGGGGCGGCGCCGGGATCAAAAGGCGCGACTTGAGGTAGGCGAGCCAGGCCGCCATGACGAGATAATCGGCGGCAAGTTCCAGCCTCAGCCGGCGGGCGCTTTCGATGAAGGCTAGATATTGCTCGGCAAGCGCCAGCACGGAAATACGGGCGAGATCGACTTTCTGGTTGCGGGCGAGATGCAACAGCAAGTCCAGCGGGCCTTCGAAGCCGCCGACATCGATCACCAGCGCTGGTTCGGCCTCGGTATTGACACGCTCCGGCGTCTCGCCCCACAGCCTTTCGAGCGGGGCGACAGGCGGGTTCTGGGAGCCGGTCGCCGCCATTGTCCGCCTCAGACCGAAGGTAGCAGCGAATTGAACTCGCTTCGCACCGCCGCTTCATCGAGCCTGTCTGCCTGAGCGAACGCTGCCTCGACGCGGCGTGCTCTTTCCAGCGCCTTGCCCGCAAGCGGCTTGGCTTCCGCCACCACCTCAAGCATTTCCTCCATCTGGCCGTTGCAGTGAAGGACAATGTCGCAACCATTGGCAGCGATAGCGCGCGCCCTCTCCCTCAACGTGCCTGAAAGCGCGTTCATCGAGGAATCATCCGAGATCAACAGGCCGTCGAAGCCGATCTCGCTGCGGATGATGTCACGGATGACAATCTCGGACGTGGTGGCAGGAAAATCCGGGTCGATCGCGGTGTAAACGACATGTGCCGTCATGCCCATCAGCTCACCGGCAAAGGCCTTGAATGGCGCAAAGTCATGCGCGCGAAGTTCGTCGATCGGCGTATCGACCACAGGCAGCGCATGGTGGGAGTCGGCAAACCCGCGGCCATGGCCCGGCATATGCTTCATCACAGGCAGCATGCCGCCAGCCTTCAGGCCCTCTGCCGCGGCACGTCCCATCTCGGAGACAATCACCGGATTCTTGCCGTAAGCGCGGCTGCCGATCACGTCGCTGGCGCCTTCCACCGGCACGTCCAGAACCGGCAGGCAATCGACGTTGAAACCGAGCTTTGTCAGATCGAAGGCATGCAGCCGCGACATCAGCCAGGCGGCGCGCAGGCCCCTGTCGCGATCCTCTCGATAGATGGCGCCGAGATCGGCGCCGGAAGGATAGCGCGGGCAGATCGGCTCGCGGATGCGCTGCACGCGCCCGCCTTCCTGATCGATCAGGACAGGCGCATTGCGGCCACCGACAGTGTCGCGTAGCGAGGCGATCAGATCCTTGATCTGCTGCGGCTCGGGCGACAGATTGCGGGCGAAGAGGATGAAGCCCCAGGGCTGCTGGTCGCGGTAAAGCGCGCGCTCCTCGGCAGTAAGTTCGAGGCCGCCCACTCCCAAAATGACTGCTTGTGATTCGCTCATGAGACCGATGATAGAAAGAATGATCGAAAAGACGAGAATGGCACGGCTTGCGCCAACAGAAAAGGCGGGACCGATCGGCCCCGCCTTAGAGCCTTTCGTCACTAAAGGGAAGCATTCTGTTGGCTCAAACGGAGTCGGATATCAGGCCGGCGGGGGCGCGTCGTGGCCAACCCTACGGCCAAGCCGGCCGGCCTGATAGGCGACCCGTTTCAGCCAACCCGAAGGGCCGCGCATGTTTCCACCAGGAAAAGAGCGATCGCCTCGGCTGTACGTTTGGGTACGACCTCGACGATCGCTCTTTTCCTGACGAAAACATGCTCCGGCAGAATGCTTCCATTTAGCGACGAAAGGCTCTCACATGTCAAATGGCGTTCGTCACTTGGAGACGAGACAGCTGCCGCCGGCGGCCTTGTAGCGGCTGCAGAGTTCGGTGGCTTCCTGCTTCGTGCCGGCGATGACGCGAACACGGTAATAAGTACCCTTGTTCTTGATCGCTGCCTTGCGGATGTCGACATTATGGCCGCCGAGGACGCTGGCGAAGCGCGCCGAGAGTTTGGTGAAGGATTTCTGCGCCTCTGCCTCGGAGGGCAGCGAGGCGATCTGGATCACATAGGCCCCGGCCGGCGTCGCAGTCTGCGCCGGCTGATTGCTGGCCTGATCGGCGCTCGCCACTTCCTGGTTCTTGACATTGCCCTGCTCGGTCACGCGGCCGACAATGTCGACCGGCTGATCGACCGGGCGGTTCGCTGGAATGGGCGTCTTGCTCAGCGTCGCGGTCTTGACCTTGGTCGGCTGCACCCCATCGTCCGATTGTGTCGTATCGGTTGCTGCGGCCGGTTGATCGGCGGTCTTTTCCGTTGCGGTGTCTGTCGCAGCTGACGTGTCGGCCGGCTTGGCATCAGTCGCCGTGGTCGCCGTATCGACGGTCTTGTCCGCCGTGTCATCCGATGGCGTCGCGGCAGCAAGGTCCTGTGTCTTCACCGGCACGGTGTCCGGCTTGGCATCAGACGTGTTGTCCGTGGCTGTCACCGGCTGATCCGTCACGGTCGCGGCCTGGTCCGTGGTCGTTGAAGCCGCCTGGTCGGTGGTCGTCGCGGTCTTGTCCGCCGCCGTCGACGTCTGGTCGGTCGGGGTCGCGGACTGATCGGTCGCCGTGGCCTGATCCTGCGCCGGTTGGTCCGCGGTCTTGGCGGTATCCGTCGCCGTCGGCTGGTCCACCGTTACCGGCGTCTTGGCATCCGTGTTCTGTGTCGACGTGACGGTAGCGTCGGCCGGTTGCTTCGCCTGCGGGACAAAGGACTTGTCGGCATTGGCCTGGTTGATCTGCTTGGCGATGTCGTCATTGGCCGTCAGACGCTCCGGCACATCCTCGGCCGAAGCCGGAGTCATATTGAGCGAACGGTCCTGCGATTGCTCGGCGGGCGTCTTGTCCTTGGCGGTGACAGGTTCCTCGTCGCGCGGCACCAGCGTGCCGTCCGAGCGCACGACCATGGTCCGCACCTTGCGCGGCGAGACGCTGTCGTTGGCCTGGTCGGTGCTGACATTCTTGTCCTGCTGGTCCGGCAGGAGGCGCGGATCCATGGTGTCGTTGGTGTCGGTGGCGGACGCCTGATCGTCATCCAGCGGCAGTGCTTCCGGCATCAGCGTCTTCTGGACGACATCGACAGGCTCTTCGTTGGAGGTGACCAGGCGATCCTGCTTGGTGAGTTCCTTGGCCTCGCCGGAGACGCGGTCATAGACCGCCTTGTCCTGGTTCGGCACGATCTGGCCGCCACGTTCCTTCGGCTCCACCTTCACCGGGTCTTTGTCGGCCAGGATGATCTTCGGTTCGCCCGAACTCGCCAGCAACCGGCCGCTATGGCCCCAATAGGCATAGACACCCGCACCGCCGATCAGCACGAGGCCCGCCACGGATGCGGCGAGGACGAGAATGCGGCGTCCGGTCGAGCCTTCGCGCCGGCCGGTTTCGTAGGCGGCAGGCGTGAGCGCGACGCGATCCGGCGTGCTGGTTGCCCGGTTCTCCGACAGTGAGCGGCGGAAATCCTCTTCCAAAGCCCGTTCGAACTCATCGAGATCGGTTGCCGACAGTTGAGGGACCGGCTGAGCCGGTTGGCTGGCTTTTGCTGTGGAAGCAGCGGCACGTTCTGTCGGACGGGCGAAGATATGCGCCATTTCGGCATCGATATCGATGTCATAGTCCGGCTCGGACGGCACCGGCTGCTCGTCATGAGCGGCGGCCGGGGTCTCCGGCACATCCATTTCCGAGATTGCCTGGACCGGGTCCTCCTCGCTCGAAATCTGCGAGGGATCGAATGGCAAGGACGAATAGTCCTCGACGGCCTTTGGCTGCGGCTCGAAACGCCGCTCGGACGACACCGGCTGTTTTGCAGGGACGGCGACATCGGCTATAGCCGCAAGCGCTGCTTCGCTGGCCGTCACGTGATCCTCATGCAGCGCTGGCGCCACAGAGCTTTCGACTTCCATTTCGAGCATGTCGAGCTCGATTTCCGTCAGGTCAAGCTCGAAGGCGGCCTCGTCGAAGACCTCGTGGTCATCGTCACCGACATGACGGTTCGACGCAGCCTTGGCAGCCGGCTCGATGGATCCGGCAACAGGTTCGGCCGCTTTGACAACGGGCTCGACGATCGTCGCCGGCTCTGCAATCCTTGCAACAGTCTCGAGGCGGGGCGCGATGACTGCGTTTTCGACATCAGCCGCGGTGATCGACGGCTGAATCAGCGACATCGCCTCCGATGTCGGGGCCATATCGACAGCCGTCTCTGCCGGGATTTCAGCACGTGCAATATTTGCCTTCGGCTCCATCGTCGACGGGACAGTCAGGTTTGCTGCGGGCGCAGCCACCTGCCCCGCATCCGTCCGCCATGCGGCTTCGGCCTGCACTATCGGCTTCTGGACCTGAGCTACGGGTGCGATCTCTTGGGCCTGGGAAGCAGAAACAGCCTTGGCGATCACCGCCGGCTGGACCGGGAAGCGTTCGACATCGGCAAGCAATTCGTCAAGATCGATATCGGACTGCTCGGTTGGCTGGCGCGCCATTTCGACTGTCGGCTGGCGCTCGGATCGCGGCAAAACTTTGCTTTCCACAACCGGATCCAAGGGCTGCAAGACGGTTGCAACGGCCGGCATGACAGGCTCGGCGGCAACGAAATCGTCGACAGCTTCATAAACGGCCGGTTCGGCATCGATGTCGAGGAGCATCGGCTGCGGCTCGGCCGCATTGTCGGAGGTCGCTGCCGCTTCGGTTGCGATTTCATCATCCCAACGTTCGCGGGCGGTCGACCCGACCTCGAACAGCGCCGGCTCTTCTGCGCCTTCGTCGACTGACAGAGATGCAAGGGGCGTCTCTTCACGGGCAAAAATCGAAGCCTTGGTCTCGTGCCAGCGGTCGGGATCGACCTCTGCCTCCATGGCGTCGAGCGCCGGCAGATCGAGAGCCGGTTCCGCAGCGACAAAGGGTTCGATGGCGACGACTGGTTCAAGGGGCGCGGCCGGCTGGGCCGCGGCCACAGTTTCCTCGGCAAACTCGTCACGGTAGGCGCGATATCGCTGATCCTCTTCGCGGCGGCCTTCGACGAATTCCGGCTCGACTCGGGCGGGCGTGGCAGCGACTGCGAGAGGTGCCGGCTTCCATTCGGGCTCGACGGCAGGCGCTTGCACCGGGACTTGGACCAGCGGTGCGGGAATTGCTGCCGCATTCGGCGCGCGGCGCGCATCGAAAGCGGCGAACTCCTTGAGGATTTCGTCTTCGAGATCGAAAACCGGATGCGAGACCGGACGGATCGGTTCGGTCGGACCGACGAAAGATGGCTGCGACACGGCACGCAGTTCCGGAACCGCCAGACGAACCGGCACTTGCGGCTCGACGGTCAGGATAGGCGCTGCGGCGGGCCCTTCGTCGCCAAACACTGTTTGGCTATCATAGGTGCCGTCATCTTGGAGCGCCTGCGCATCAAAAGCCGTCTCGGCGTCGAAGAGGCGCGGCTCGGGGGCAACTGCCGGTGCGGCCTGGACTTCGGGGGCGACCGCCGAAGCGGCCGGCTCCTCATATTGTTCGAATTCCTTGAGAAGCTCGTCCTCAAGGTTGAATTCCGGCTCGCGGCGGGCGCTGAACGGTTTTGGACGCGTCTCGCCCTGTGGTTCGAAACTTGCGATTCGCGCAAGAGCCGCCAGCGGATCGTCGTCCGCAAACAGATTGTCATCGGCATCCTGCTTCAGCGAAAGCTGTTTATCTGCCATTCTCACCACTCAAAAAACGCGCCCGGAGCTTACCTGCCAGAGCATTGTGGGGAAATGGTGACAGCTATCGCATTTCTTCCGGAGCCGACGTTCCGGTTATTGACAAACCGGATTTCAGCACTGCAGCGACAGCACGCACCAGTCCAAGCCTGGCCATCGTTAATTCTCGGTTCTTATCGTTAACAAAACGTAAGTCCGAATTGTCATTGCCTTTAGACCAGAGACTGTGGAACGCGTTCGCAAGGTCATAGAGGTAATATGCTATCCGATGCGGCTCCATTGCCCCGGCCGCTGATTCGATCACCCGCGGGTATTCTGCCAGTTTTGCGACAATCTGCAAATCATTGGGATTATCGATCAATTTTTCGGCATAGGAGGCGAGCGTAGCATCCGTCGTATCGATGTCCGGAAATGTTTCCATCGCCTTACGGAAGGCGGAGCAGGTGCGGGCATACGCGTACTGCACGTAGAAGACCGGATTGTCGTTGGACTGCTCCGTCACCTTGGCGAAATCGAAATCCAACGGCTCCAAATTCTTGCGGTAGAGCATCATGAAGCGGACCGCGTCCGAACCGACTTCGTCAACCACTTCACGGAGCGTGACGAAATTGCCCGAGCGCTTCGACATCTTCACCGGTTCGCCGTCGCGGTAGAGTTTCACCAACTGACAAAGCAGCACCGTCAGCTTGGCTGCCCCCCCGGAAACCGCCCGCGCCACCGCTTCCAGGCGCTTGACATAGCCGCCGTGGTCGGCGCCGAGCACATAGATCATATCGGTGAAGCCACGATCGTACTTGTCCTTGAAATAAGCAACGTCGGCGGCGAAATAGGTGTAGCTGCCGTCCGATTTGATCAGCGGACGGTCGATGTCGTCGCCGACTTCGGTCGAGCGGAAAAGGACCTGCTCGCGATCCTCCCAATCCTCAGGCACTTGGCCCTTGGGCGGCGGCAACGTGCCACGATAGACATGGCCCTTGTAGGTCAGGTCGTTGATGGCCGAGAGAATCGGCCCACCATTGCCGGCGTGCAGGGTGCGCTCGGAGAAGAAGACGTCATGATGGACGTTGAGCGCGGCGAGGTCCTGGCGGATCATCTCCATCATCGCATCGATGGTACGATCCTTGACGATCGGCAACCAATCGGCTTCGGTCATGCCGCGCAATTTTGTGCCGAATTCCGCTTTCAGCGCTTCGCCGACCGGAACGAGATAGTCGCCTGGATAAAGACCTTCCGGGATCTCGCCGATGTTTTCGCCCAGCACCTCGCGATAGCGCAGGAAGGCCGAGCGGGCGAGCACGTCGACCTGCGAGCCGGCGTCGTTGATGTAATATTCCTTGATGACGCCGTAGCCCGCGACTTCCAGCAGATTGGCCAGCGCGTCGCCGACCACGGCGCCACGGCAATGGCCGACATGCATCGGACCGGTCGGATTGGCCGACACATATTCGACATTGACCTTGTGGCCGGCGCCCATGTTGGAACGGCCGAAGCCGCCGCCCAGCCGGATGATGCGGCCGAGGAAGCGCTGCCAGTAGACGCCGGCGAGCCGGATATTGATGAAGCCCGGGCCTGCGACGCTGACCTCGGCGATATCCGTATCGGTCTGCAGGTATTTGATGATCTCGTCGGCGAGCGCGCGGGGTGCCATGCCCATCTGCTTGGAGAGCACCATGGCGGCATTGGTGGCGAGATCGCCGTGGGCGGGATCGCGCGGGGGCTCGACCACGACACGGCTCAGGTCCGCGTCTTCACGCTTGTCGGCGGGGATCACCTTGTCGCTCAGGATCGCCTTGATACGGCTTTCGAATTCCGCAAAGAGGTTCATTGCATATTCCTTCCGGTGGCCGGACTTTTTCCTTCCGGTGACCGAATTTGGGCCGGTCGCTCGGGATCTGTCGGGAGTCGGCGGCTGCCTATCGCAAATCCGGGGTATGGTCAAACAGGCGTCGGTGGGCGGCGATCGCATAAGTATCGGTCATGCCGGCGAGATAATCGCCGACATGACGCGCCTTGACGTGTTCGGGCATATTGCGGATCGTGTCGTACCAGTAATGGCTCTGCATCTGCTCGGGATCGGCCATGAAGGCATGGTAGAGATCGGTGACGATCTCAGCTGCCCCGGCCCTGATCCGCATGATATCCGGATGGCGATAGATATGGCGGAAGAGCAATTGCTTGATCTGCCGATCGGTCTCGGCAAAGGCCTCCGAGAAGGTGATGAAGGTGATGTCGGCCCTGCGGATATCCTCGACCGTTTCAGGATGGACATCGCGCAGGTTACGCTGCGCCACACCGATCACGTCCTCGACCATGCGGGTGATCTGGCGGCGCATGATTTCGTGGGTGAAGCGGCTGGCCTCCAACCCAGGATAACGATCCTGCACTTCCTTCATCAGGCCCGAAAGGAAAGGCACCTCTTCCAGCATCTCGAAGGTCAGGTAGCCGGAGCGCAGACCGTCATCGATGTCGTGCGTGTTATAGGCGATGTCATCGGCAATCGCGGCGCATTGCGCCTCGAGACTCGCATAGCTGTCGAGTTCCAGATCGTGGATCGCGGTATAGTCGAGGATCGGCTGCGGCACCGGGCCACGCGTGCCGTTGCCATCTTTGTCGAGCAGCGGGCCGTTGTGCTTGACGAGGCCTTCAAGGCTCTCCCATGTGAGGTTCAGGCCGTCGAATTCGGCATAGCGGCGCTCCAGCTTGGTGACGATTCTGAGCGACTGAGCATTGTGGTCGAAGCCGCCATAGGGTTCGAGCACGGCATGCAGCGCATCCTCGCCGGTATGGCCGAAGGGGGTGTGGCCGAAATCATGCACCAGTGCCACGCCCTCGGCGAGGTCCTCGTCGATCTTCAGCGCCCGGGCGAGCGCGCGCGCGATCTGCGCCACCTCGATCGTGTGTGTCAGCCGGGTGCGATAATGGTCGCCGTCGTGGGCGATAAACACCTGGGTCTTATGCTTCAGACGGCGGAAGGCGGTCGTGTGGATAATGCGGTCGCGGTCGCGCTGGAAATCGGAGCGGGTCGGGCTCGATGACTCCGGATAGAGCCGACCGCGCGTCTTCCACGGGTCGGACGCGTAGCTTGCCAGCGCGTTCGTCCCGAACCCCAATGCCTGCCTATCAATCTCCATGCAAAATCAATCCACCATTGACGCGAACTTCAGGTCTTCATACCTATAGTGCTGCGCCAATAAAAGCATGACGTTCTACGCGCCATGATTTTTCGCGTGCTATTAAGGCACTTGCCGTCGGACCTTGAACCCGATTGGAAAGGACAGAAGTGATGACAACCTCGATTTCGCTCACCGAAGCGGCTGCCCGGCGCATCGCCGCCATCGTCGCCAAGGACGGCAAGAATACCGCACTGCGCGTCTCCGTCGAGGGCGGCGGCTGTTCCGGCTTTTCCTACAAGTTCAACCTGGTCGACGACCGCGCCGACGACGACATCGTCGTCGAGAAGAACAATGCGCGGGTGCTGATCGACTCGATGTCGGTCGTCTACATGGACGGCTCCGAGATCGATTTCGTCGATAATCTGATGGGCCAGTCGTTTCAGATAAAGAATCCGAATGCCATCGCAAGCTGCGGATGCGGCACGAGTTTTGCCATCTGAACATCAACCTGCGGCGACAGGTCGCAGTGACAGCTGGCCGAATCTCGTCGCTGCCGGCTGCGGGAAAGCATTGTTCGACAGCCTGCGATGAATTATAATTCTGCTTGGGACAAGCTGATGATGATCAGGGCGGGCTAACAGGGTCCGCCTTAGCGTGTGTCCTTTCGCATGATTTTCTGCCAGCAGACAACGATGCGCCAGACCGAGCGCAGCGTTCTTGACATGTCGACAATGTCCGCATGCTGCGGCGGCATGGCTACGGCCAGCCCTGACGTCGCCCAATCAAGCTTGGGAGGACAGTCATGACAATTCTGACTTACGATTTCAGCAAGTCCTATCGTGGCGTGACGCACACGCAGGAATACTACCAAGGGCTCGCGCCGCAATTGTTCGGGAGTGGCGTCGGCTATAACGGCTACGCCCTCGCTCACTATGTGCACACCGCGGTACTGCACCATCCCGATGTCAATCACACGACAGAGACGATTGACGATCGCCCCGTTTTCCATCTCGAAAAGACGGTTGCCGAAGACTTGAGCATCCCCACCGCGCTGGTTCTGGCTCTTTCACCGACCAGTCACTACTACGATTTGTGGCAGCATCTGCCCGGCAATCCGAACGAGATGTCTTTACGTGTTTCAGCCGATGTCTCCCCACCGCCAAAGTGGAGCGACTATATGAAAACCGACTATTATGGGAACAATGAAACCGATTCCGGCTACGGCGCGGATCTGCAGAAATACCTGATCGCCCTCCTCGGCTGGGAAGCCGGCGACGGGTGGCTGACCTCGAACGGCGCGGACGTTCCTAGAACGGACGCAGCACTCAGAGAAGGCACCCAGACGCTGGGGAAAATTCATGCCGACAGCGCTCTCGATCCCAATTCGTTCCTCGACATTGCCGACGTCCAGGCGGTCGTAAAAGGCAGTCAGCATGACGATACTCTGGAAGGCGGCAAGCTCGACGACAAACTTTACGGCAACGATGGCAAAGATTCCCTCAGTGGCAAAGATGGGAAAGACTACCTTGACGGTGGATCGGGAGACGATGACGTTGTTGGCGGTGGTGGAAACGATCGCGTGCTCGGCAGTGCCGGCAAGGATGTGCTTGATGGCAATACAGGAGATGATCGCCTACAGGGCGGCGACGACGACGATAAGCTTTTTGGCAATGACGGAAAGGATCGCCTCCAAGGTGGAAACGGTGACGACGTTCTTTATGGCATGAATGACGAAGATAACCTTGCGGGCAACGATGGCATGGACCGCCTTGATGGTGGCAAAGGGAATGACAATCTTCAGGGTGGGAATGATGCTGACCAGCTTGCCGGCGACCAGGGCGACGATGAGCTCGACGGTGGTAATGGCAACGACAAACTTAGGGGTGAAGGAGGTCTCGACACGTTGCGCGGCGGCGCCGGCAATGATCGCCTTGAGGGAGGAACGAGTTCCGACGATCTCTTCGGCGGCGCGGGCGCCGACCAGTTCGTGTTCACGGACCGCGACAACATCGACGACATCGAGGACTTCGCGCATGGCGACAAGATCGTTCTCTCCAAAGCTGCTTTCGAAAACATCGGCAAGATAGACGCCGATACTTTCCATGCCGGTCCCCATGCGGACGACGCGGGCAATCGCATCATCTACTGGCACCATGTCCTCTATTACGACGCCGATGGCACGAAGGACGGAGACCAGGGCTTCCAACAAGTCGCTTTCGCACGGGTCGTGAATGGCGCAGCGCTGAGCCATTCCGATTTCCTCCTTGAATGACAGCAGTCGAGACGCTAGGCCTTTACCTCTGAAAACAATTGATGGATCGGACCAGGCTGAACCGCTCGGCTCAGAAATCCGGACCAGTATCGACGGTGCAGGCCATGAAGATCGCCACCTGGAATATCAACGGCGTCCGCGCCAGGATCGAAAACCTCACCGCCTGGCTAAAAGAATCCGATCCTGACGTGGTCTGCCTGCAGGAGATAAAAACCCAGGACGAGACTTTCCCGCGCGAGGAAATCGAAGCGCTCGGCTATCACGTCGAGACGCATGGCCAGAAGGGTTTCAACGGCGTCGCCATCCTGTCGAAGCTCAAGCCCGACGAGGTGATGCGCCGCCTGCCCGGCGACGATACCGACGAGCATGCCCGGTTCATCGAGGCGGTGTTTTCGGTCGAGACCGGCGTGGTGCGCGTCGCCAGCATTTACCTGCCGAACGGCAATCCGGCCGACGATCCCGTTAAATATCCCTATAAGCTCAACTGGATGGCGCGGCTCGAAGCTTACGCGAGAGAGCGGCTCGAACTGGAGGAGCCGCTGGTGCTCGCCGGGGACTACAACGTCATTCCCGAGCCGCATGATTGCTGGGATCCCAAGGTGTGGGAGAGTGACGCGCTCTTCCTGCCGCAGACACGTTCCGCCTTTCGCCGAATCGAGAATCTCGGCCTGACGGACGCCGTGCGCGCTTCCACTGACGGCGTGCCGGTCTATACGTTCTGGGATTACCAGGCGGGCGCCTGGCAGAAGAATTTCGGCATTCGCATCGATCATCTGCTCTTGTCGCCGGAGGCAGCCGACCGGCTGGTCTCGACGACGATCGAAAAATATGTTCGCAGCTGGGAAAAGCCCTCCGACCATGTGCCGGTGGCCGGCTATTTCAATTTCGAAGCTTAATGCGGCACCGCATCCGACCTACCTGAACAGGTGGTCGCAGGCATAGATCAGGCCATAAGCATGGATCGCCAGTACGGCATAATAGCCGAGGCCGGCATGCAGTCGTTCGCTGACGCTCATCTCGTCCAGCGCCTCACGAGGCTTGAACGTGTTGTTGCTGACCATGCTCATCAGCGCCATGACGGCCAGCCCGCCGAGCATCGCGTCGAGCGGCACCCCGATGCGATAACCGGTCCAGAGAATGCCAGCCGTCACCAGAAAGGTCGCGCCAAGCAGTCCGTCCTGAGTCGGAAAAACCTGCCGAAGCACCTGGCCGCCGTCGAAGCGCGACATCGGCAGGAGGTTGAGCAGGTTGAAGGCGCAAAGGACCAGCATGAAGATCAGCATCGGGCCGGCCGCGGCTCCAAGGCCGACATGGGCTGCCACCAGGATCGGCACCAGCAGCGCGGAGAAACCCGCCCCCATCAACGCACAAACGGCAACCTCGAACAAGCTGTTATACGGACGCCCGCCGATGGCGATGCCGCCCAGCATCGGGATGAAGATCATCCGGACACGTTTGTGGCCGAAGGTGCGGTAGGCCACCATATGGCCGAGCTCGTGCAGCGCAATGACAATGGTCAGCGTGGTCGACAGCATCAGGCCCCATGGGCTCAGGCCAAAGAACGGCCAGAGCATCAGGGTCGAGAGGATGGCCAGCATGATCTGGGTCAGCGGATGCTCGAACATGCCGCCGCGTGAGGCCGTGCCGGTGCGCAGGCAACTATCGAGCTGGTTCAATTCACGGCGAATCATGAAGAAGCGGAACAGGAACATGGCCAGGCCGCGATAGCGATCGGTCTGCTCGACGATCAGTTCGGCGCCGCCGGCTGCCGGCGCCACCACGCGCCGCTCATGAAAATTCGCCCAGACGGATGGGTCGAGCGCGCTGTCCTCGACCACGCGCGCATCATAGGCATGGGCACCGGCCAATTCGCTCGTGTCGAGTGCGAGCGTGCGGCGGATCGGCTGGCCGCGGCGGTCGGAATGGACGAAGCGTTGAACCACCTGCCCCTCCTCGGGCGCTGGCTCGCTCGACAGGACGGCCGGCGACCAGGATGCATCGCGGCCAAGCGGATAGACCATGTTCCAGATGCGCTCGGGATTGGCGCTGAACACGCGTCGCATGCGGATGGTCCTGAAGCCAAGCGGTGCGGCCAGAAGCAGCCAAAGCAGGCCGAGATTGACGATCAGCAGCAGGAGTGCAGGAGCAGATAGTGTCATGAACTGGAACCGGAGCTGTTGCCGATCCCTCAACATTAGCGAGCCGTCATTAACAAGCCGCGCCGGAAATCGCGCGATATTTAAGCAATCCGGGAATGACATTCGAATTGAAAAATATCAATTTCGAGCAAGATCAATGTCATGCAACAGAGGAATGAACGACCGGATTGTAACCCGCGCGGAACACACCGACATATGGTCTGGGCGTCAACACGGTCACGCGCGCCCCGGATTTTGCCTGCAGCGCGTCACTATAGCCAGACTGGCTCCAGCGCATGAGCCTGCCTCGCCACGCAAGCCGCGGCACATCAGGGGTATCCGCAAAGGTCACCATGACGCCATCGGGAAGGTCGCCAAGCTCAGCCTCAAAGGTCTTCTTGGCGTGTTTTTCACCTTCCCGCGCAGTATGAACCGCTTTGTCGATCTCCGCGGCCGGCACGAAATGGTCGAGCTCCAACCCGTTCGCTTCGTTCCAGAAACGCTTGAACCGCTGGAAATCCCGATAGCGGCATTGGGCACAGGGCCGATGACCAGCCGAAAAGGCAGTCGCTTCGTCAAGGAAGAACAGCGGATAATAAGTGCCCCTGCGATCGAATTCGATTCGCCCGCCCCGCTTCGGCGTCAGTGTGCAGCAGATCCAGGCTTTCACCGCCCAGGGACGCTTGCCGAGATTGCCATCGTGCGCATGAATATCGCCGCGATTGCCGAGAAACATGCCCTTGGCGGACGTCGCATCGAGGGCACCGAAGGGCGAGACGCGGTTTTGGCGTGGATGAGGGATCATCGCGTTGCTTCCTACCTGGAGGGCTGGGATTAGCAGGTATGGCGGCCACTTTTCGGCAGTGTCCGACGCGCGAACATAAAAAAACCCGGCCGAAGCCGGGTGTTTTTGGTGCGGTCGAGAAGACTCGAACTTCCACGGGTTGCCCCACAGCGACCTCAACGCTGCGCGTCTACCAATTCCGCCACGACCGCATCGTGGTAGGCCGGTTGGTGCCGGCGGCGCAGCATTTAGCAAAAGGATTCCCGGCACACAAGAGCGGCCCTAAATATTTTTGTCGCAATTTCCGTGAGGCGGGATTTGCCGCTGGCTGCCATCGGCTTTAGCCTTGCGGAGTCGGCGGTTTTTCTCCACATAGAGGCAAAGACAGCAAATAATGACCGCCATGGATCGCGCCTCCCTGATAATTCCCATGCATGCCAGCGCCGGCTCGCCGCCGATCCGCTGGCGGATTTCCGATGGGGTCGTGCCTTATGACGAGGCCGTGCGGCGGATGGAAGAGGAAGTGGCGAAGATTGCCGCCGGCGAAGCCGACGAGCTTATCTGGCTTGTCGAACACCCGCCGCTCTATACCGCAGGCACCAGCGCCGATTCGAAGGACCTGTTGTCCCCGGACCGATTCCCCGTATTCCAGACCGGGCGTGGCGGCGAATATACCTATCACGGCCCCGGCCAGCGCGTCGTCTACCTGATGCTCGACCTCAAGCGACGGAAGCAGGATGTACGGGCCTTTGTCTCGGCGCTCGAAGATGTGGTGATCGGTACGCTCGCCGATATGAATATCCGGGGCGAGCGGCGTGAGGATCGTGTCGGCGTCTGGGTGCAAAGGCCGGAGCGCGCTGCCCTGCCGGACGGCACGCAGGCCGAGGACAAGATTGCCGCGATCGGCATCCGGCTGCGCAAGTGGGTGAGTTTTCACGGCTTCTCACTGAATGTCGATCCGGAGCTCGATCATTTCTCCGGCATCGTGCCCTGCGGCATCTCGCAATATGGCGTCACCAGCCTGGTCGATCTCGGGCAGTTGGTGATGATGAGCGATGTCGACACGCTGATCCGCGCCAATGTCGAACGTGTGTTCGGGCCGGTGCGGGCTGACATGTAAACGCGATTGCCCGGTCTCTCGGGCGATGCTATTGCCTCGGCAAATCCCGGGAGATTTTTTGATGACCAGGCCGATCCGCATAGCGCCCTCGATCCTTGCTGCCAATTTCGCCAAGCTTGGCCAGGAGGTCACGGATGTGGTCGCTGCCGGCGCCGACTGGATCCATCTCGACATCATGGACGGGCATTTTGTGCCGAATATTTCCTTCGGTCCTGATGTGATCAAGGCGCTTCGCCCTCTGACCGACGTGACTTTCGACTGCCATCTGATGATTTCGCCGGCCGATGCCTATCTCGAAGCTTTCGCCAAGGCAGGCGCCGACATCATCACCGTGCACGCAGAAGCCGGCGTACATCTCGACCGTTCGCTGCAGGCGATCCGCAATCTCGGCAAGAAGGCCGGTGTGGCGATCAATCCGGCGACCCCGGAAAGCGCCATCGAATATGTGCTCGACCATGTCGACCTCATCCTGACGATGAGCGTCAATCCCGGCTTTGGTGGTCAGAAATATGTCGAGGCGGTGACCGACAAGATCCGCAGTATCCACCAGATGATCGGCGATCGGCCGATCGAACTCGAAGTCGATGGCGGTATTGCCGCCGACACCGTGCATGTGCCGGCAAGCGCCGGTACGAATGTGTTTGTCGCGGGGTCGTCGATTTATAAGGGCGATGGAGTTGATGGGTATCGCGCCAATATCAATGCCATTCGGCAGGCGGCGGAGATGGGGCGGGGATGAAGCGCTTTCGTTTTGCTTCGCGGTTTACCCCCCTCTGGCCTGCCGGCCATCTCCCCCTCAAGGGGGGAGATTGGCTAGAGGCACACTCCTCGCACATAAATCACCGTAGCGTTCCAGGCACTCGGCTTACATACGATAGCCAACCTGTGAATGTGGCAAGGCAGTGCCCCATCCAATCTCCCCCCTTGAGGGGGAGATGCCCGGCAGGGCAGAGGGGGGTGAGCGGCTGGCTCAGTGCGCTCGCATTTGCCGCGATAGTGTCCTTCAGCGCCACCCCCGCCTTTGCCGGCGATACCGCTTCGCTCAACGTCCTCGGCTATTCACCCGACGGCAAAGTGTTTGCTTTCGAGGAATACGGCGTGCTGGACGGCTCCGGCGGAGCCTATTCCAACATCTATTTCATCGATACCGCGGCCGACAAATTCCTGCCGGGAACGCCGATCAAGCTGCAGGAAAAGGATGAAGGCGGCGATTCCATCGCCACGGTTCGCGCTCAAACGCACAACAAGGCGGAGGCGCTGATCAGCCAATACAAGCTGGTCGACGATCCCGGCGTCATGGTCGCCTATAATCCGATTTCCGAAGCGTCCAGCGATCCGCTCAAAGTGCGCTACTACGAATATATTTCCTCGCCGCCGCGCAGCCAGACGGACACGCTGGAGCTCAAGCCGAGGGAATTTCCGCCAAGCACCGATTGCCTCAACATGACCGGCAACTATACCGGCTTCACGCTGACGCTGACGGAATATCAGGGGGCTTCGACCAATGTCGTCGTCCACGAGGACAAGCAGGTGCCGAAGAGCCGCCGCTGCGCCAATGGCTACCGGATCGGCGCGGTGATCACCAGCGAGGGTCGTGGGCCGCAAATGGCCATGATCCTGGTCGACATGTTCGGTTTCGAGGGCAACGACCAGCGCTGGCTGGCGGTACCGGTCAATCCGGACGGCAAATGACAACGGCGGTGGAGGCGACGCCGACATCCTCGTCCGGACTGTTGTCCCGGCTCGGGCGGCGATTGCACGGCGCCATCCCCTCACCTGCCACGGTGCTGTTCGGATCCGCCGCATGGGGCCTGGCGATGGCGCTTTCGGCCGTGATCGGACTTTATTGGCGTGAGGAACTGATCCTTCTCTCGAAGCTGGCAGTGATCTCGATGTTCTTCTACGGGGCAGCGGTCGGCTTTGCGCCGGGGCTCTGGCTGGCCGAACTGGTCTGTGGCAAAGCAGGCCAGGTTACACGTTTCATTGTCGGCACGATCATCCTGGGACTTGCGACACAGACCGCCACCGCTACCATTTTCGCGCTGCAGTACCGGGTCTTCTATGCCTATTGGCATGCGCCGTTCCTCACCGTCGTCTGGTGCTACCAACAAGTCTTCACCACAGCAAGCGCGGTTTATCAGTTCACGGTCGACAGCGAATATGTCTATGTCCCGCTTGCTCCGCTCGCCCTTCTGCTGCTGGGAGTCTGGTTTGCGCGGCGGACGCATTGAGATTGCCGGCAGCATTTGTTAGAGGGGCGCCTTAAGCGTCACGGAAGGACACTGCCCTCATGATCCCTCGCTATTCCCGCCCCGACATGGTCGCCATCTGGTCGCCGGAGACCAGGTTCCGCATCTGGTTCGAGATCGAGGCGCATGCCTGTTTCGCGCTCGCTGAGATCGGTGTGATCCCGAAGGAAGCCGCGCAGAACATCTGGGAAAAGGGCAGTGCCGCCACCTTCAACGTCGCCCGCATCGACGAGATCGAGGCGGTCACCAAGCATGATGTCATCGCCTTCCTCACCCACCTTGCCGAATTCATCGGCCCCGATAGCCGCTTCGTGCATCAGGGCATGACTTCGTCGGATGTGCTCGACACCTGCTTCAATGTCCAGCTGGCGCGCGCCAGCGACATCCTGCTGGCCGATCTCGACAAGCTGCTCGACGCGCTGAAGCGCCGCGCCTTCGAGCATAAGGATACGGTCACCATCGGCCGCAGTCACGGCATCCATGCCGAGCCGACGACCTTCGGCGTCAAACTGGCGCTCGCTTATGCCGAATTTGAGCGTGCACGGGCGCGGCTGGTGGCTGCGCGCGAAGAAATCGCCACCTGCGCCATTTCCGGCGCCGTCGGCACCTTCGCCAATATCGATCCGCGCGTCGAGGAGCATGTCGCCAAGGCACTCGGCTTGCTGCCGGAGCCGGTGTCGACGCAGGTGATTCCGCGCGACCGGCATGCCATGTTCTTTGCTACGCTGGGTGTCATAGCCTCCTCGATCGAGCGGCTGGCGACGGAAATCCGCCACCTGCAGCGCACCGAAGTGCTGGAGGCGGAGGAATATTTCTCGCCCGGCCAGAAGGGTTCCTCGGCGATGCCGCACAAGCGCAACCCGGTGCTGACGGAGAATCTGACAGGCCTTGCCCGCATGGTCCGCTCTTTCTCGATTCCCGCCATGGAGAATGTGGCGCTCTGGCATGAGCGCGACATCTCGCATTCCTCTGTCGAGCGGATGATCGGGCCGGATGCAACGATCACGCTTGATTTCGCTCTGGCGCGGCTGACCGGCGTGATCGACAAGCTGCTGGTCTATCCCGAGAACATGATGAAGAACCTCAACAAGTTCCGCGGACTGGTGCATTCGCAGCGCGTGCTTCTGGCGCTAACCCAGGCCGGCGTGTCGCGCGAGGATGCCTATCGGCTGGTGCAGCGCAATGCGATGAAGGTCTGGGAGGAAGGCAAGGATTTCCTCGAAGAACTGCTGGCGGACAAGGAGGTTCGGGCGGCTCTGTCGGAAGCGGACATCCGCGAGAAATTCGACCTTGGCTATCACACCAAGCATGTCGACACGATCTTCAAGCGGGTATTTGGCTGACCGGCCCATCCAGACCGGCCAGTTGTCTGCTTATCTCAGGCGGACCGTCCGTTATAGCGCGGCCGGCCCAACCAGCTTGCGATAGAGGTGCCAGGTGGAATGACCGAGCACCGGCAGCACGACAGCGAGGCCGGCGAAAACGGGGATGGAGCCGATCACCAAGAGCACCGCGACAATCAAGCCCCAGGCGAGCACGGCCACGGGATTGCGCAGAAAGGCGCGGACCGAGGTCTGCATGGCGCAGACGGCGCCGACATCACGCTCCAGCAGCAAGGGAAATGTGACGACCGAAAGTGCCAGCGTGATCAGAGCGAAGACCAGTCCCACGAGGTCGCCCCAGAACATCATCTCCCAGCCGGCCCTGGTGTAGAGAACATTGTGTATGAAGGTGCCGATCGATGCCGGTGGCATGTCGCCGAAATAGGCGTGATGGATAGTCTGCGCGACCTTCAGCCAGGCGATGAACAGCACGAAAAGCGTGGCGGCGGCGGCGAAGATGGAGAAGATCGCCGGCGAGCGCCGCACCTCCAGCGCATGCTGCCACGACGTATCGAGCCCCATCTCGCGTCGGCGGCTGATCTCATAAAGGCCGATCGCTGCGACCGGGCCAAGAAGCGCGAAGCCGGAAGCCAGCGGGAACATCAATGGCAGGAGATTGGCGCCGGCGCTCCAAACCATCAGCACAAAGCCGGCGAGAGGGTAGAGCAGGCAGAGAAAGACATAGTGAGATGGTTTTTCGCGGAAATCATTCCAGCCCAGGCGGAGCGCGTCCAGAACATCCAGGATGCCGATCTGCTCGACCTCCGGGCGGACAATCGTCCCCTCCGCATTGGCGACCACATGAAATGCACTCATGACGGAACCTCCAATCGGTTTGACTCCCGGCATGCACCGATCGTCACGCGTCATTATAGCGCATCGACCCCACTACGTCGCGCAAAAAACCCCCTCAGCACTAACAGTCGGGAAACCGATAATCCTGCATCTGCAACCTGAGTTCGGTCTTGAGGATCTTGCCGGTCGCCGTATGCGGAATGGCGTCGACGAACACCACGTCGTCGGGCGTCCACCATTTGGCACATTTGCCCTTCATGAATTCGAGGATTTCATCCTTCGACGGCTGCCTGTCCGGCTTGCGCACGATGATCAGCAACGGCCGCTCCGCCCATTTCGGATGCGAAATGCCGATCACCGCGGCCTCGGCGACATCGGGATGACCGATGGCGAGATTTTCGAGCTCGATCGAGGAAATCCATTCGCCGCCGGACTTGATGACGTCCTTGGAGCGGTCGGTGACCTGCATATAGCCTTGTACGTCGATATGGGCGACATCGCCGGTGTCGAACCATTGCTCGTCGTCGAATTGCTCCGAACTGCGGCCCTTGTAATAGGATGCCGTGACCGCAGCGCCCCTCACCTTCAGCCGGCCGAACGTTTTACCGTCATGCGGAATTTCCTTGTCATCGTCGTCGGTGATCTTCATTTCCACGGTGAAGAACGGCAAGCCCTGCTTGGCGACGATATCGAGCTTTTCTTCCGCCGACAGGCTTTTGTGCTCGGGATTCAGCTTGGAAATGCTGCCGATCGGCGACATCTCCGTCATGCCCCAGCCATGCCAGACCTCGACGCCGTATTTTTCCGCGAAGACCTGGACGACCGCTCTCGGTACCGCCGAGCCGCCGATAAGCACCCGGTCAAGGTCCGGCAGGCTGCCACCTTCCTTTTCCATATGGGCGAGCAATGCCATCCATACCGTCGGTACGGCCAGCGAGAAACTCACCCGCTCGCGCGTCAGCATCTCGTAGATCGACTTGCCGTCCAGGCCCGGGCCAGGCATGACGAGACGGGCGCCCGCCATCGGCGCCGAAAATGCCGTTGCCCAACCATTGGCGTGAAAGAACGGCACGATCGGCATGACCGTATCGGCACAGCCTATGCCGTTGACGTCGGGAGACAGCACCGCCATGGCATGCAACACGTTCGAGCGGTGGGAATAGACGACGCCCTTCGGATTGCCCGTCGTGCCCGACGTATAGCACATGCCGGCCGCGGTCCGTTCGTCGAAGTCATGCCAGGCGAAATCGCTATCGCTCTCGGCAAGCCAGTCCTCATAGCAGGCGACATTGGCGAGCGTGGTTTCGGGCATATGCGCTCGATCCGTCAGCACGACAATCTTGCGCAGTGTCGGCACCATGGGCGCGATCTTCTCCATCAGTGACACGAATGTCTTGTCGACGAACAGCAGGCTGTCTTCGGCATCGTTCATGATCCAGACAAGCTGCTCGGGAAACAAACGCGGATTGAGCGTGTGATAGACAGCGCCAATACCGGTAATGCCGTACCAGGCTTCGAGATGGCGCCAGGTGTTCCAGGCCATGGTGGCGACCCGGTCTCCGGCTTTGACGCCTTCACGCTGCAGCCGTTTGGCGAAGGCGAGCGCCCGAATCCTCGTGTCGCGATAATTGGTTCGATGAATGGGACCCTCGACGGACCGCGATACGATTTCCCGGTCGCCATGGCAGTTTGCGGCGTGATCGATCACCTTATGGCAGAGCAGCGGCCAGTCCTGCATCGTTCCAAGCATGTTTTCCTCCCCAGGCATGTTCTTGTTATACGCGGCACTCTATGCTCCGGATGCCTGCTGACAAGCGGTTTGTGTGGGCAACGTCGTTCTTGACATCGCGGCCGGTCTTGCACATTTGAGGGCTATGAAAGCATCAGAAGCAGATATTCTTTTCATTCCCGGCCACGGGAATTCCGGCGTCGATCATTGGCAGACGCGCTGGCAAACGAAACTGGCATCGGCACGGCGCGTCGAGCAGGACTCCTGGCATGAACCCGTCAGAGAGAACTGGGTGCGGACGCTCACCGATTCCATCAATGCCGCCCGCAAACCTGTCGTGCTGGTCGCACATTCGCTCGGCATCAGCACGGCACTGCATGCGCTGCCCGCATGCCCCGGCAAGGTCGCCGGCGCCTTCTTCGTCGCCCCGCCCGATCTCGCCGATCCCGGCCGGCTGCCGCCCGGGCTGGCGCCTGACCGCTTCCATTCATTCGGCCCGTATCCACGAGAGCCTCTGCCGTTCCCGTCGATGACGGTTGCGAGCCGCGACGACCCCTATGGCACCTACGAGCATGCCGGCGATATCGCCAATGCCTGGGGTTCATTCCTGGTCGATGCCGGCAATTCCGGCCATATCAATGTCGAGTCCGGTCACGGCCCCTGGCCGGAAGGAACGATGGTGTTCGCGCAATTCCTGTCGCGGCTGAAACCCATCACGGCATGAAAAAGCCGCCCCGGAGGGCGGCTCGATGAACGCGATGGCAGGCGAAATCAGCCCTGGTCGATCTGGTCGGCGGCGACGGCGAGCAATTCGATCATCTTGACGCGCACGTCGTCGGCAGTCTGCGACAGGCCGGCGGCCTGGAGGTCACCGGACACCTTGCGCACGACATCTTCTTCGCCCGCCTCTTCGAAATCGGCGACGACCACTTCCTTGGCATAAGCGTCGATATCGGACTTGCCAAGCAGCGCACCAGCCCACTGGCCGAGCAGCTTGTTGCGACGGGCAATGATCTTGAACTTCATTTCCATATCGTGAGCGTACTTGTTCTCGAATGCCTTTTCGCGGTCGCTGAGGCTCGTCATGCGGGTCTCCTTAGAAGTAAGCCTTGATTGTGGTGATGGAGCACATAAATCAAAAGCTCACGGAAAGTGCAACGCCTGTTTCCGTTCGTGACCGGAATATGACCAAACCCGGCTAAATCAGGGGATCAGGGCGATGCATCATTGTGAACCGCGATCTTTTCGGTTAAGGACCGCATGACTTGATCGCCGTGGACCGTCTTCAATCTGAGTCCGCAGCCAACATAAGAGAACGATATGAACAACCGTCGCCGCCGGATCTATGAAGGTAAGGGCAAGATCCTTTACGAAGGTCCGGAACCGGGTACGCTGGTGCAGTTCTTCAAGGACGACGCAACGGCAAACAACAAGAAGAAGCATGAGATCATCGACGGCAAGGGCGTCATCAACAACCGGATTTCCGAATTCATTTTCACCCATTTGAACCGTATCGGCATCCCGACGCATTTCATCCGCCGCCTCAACATGCGCGAGCAATTGATCCGCGAAGTTGAGATGATCCCGCTCGAAGTCGTGGTGCGCAATGTCGCCGCCGGCGAGATGGCGACCCGCCTTGGCATTGAGGAAGGCCTCGTTCTGCCGCGCTCGATCATCGAATTCTACTACAAGTCCGACCAGCTCGACGACCCGATGGTGTCGGAAGAACACATCACCGCTTTCGGCTGGGCGAGCCCACAGGAGCTTGATGACGTGATGGCGCTCGCCATCCGCATCAACGACTTCCTCACCGGCCTCTTCCTCGGCGTTGGCATCCAGCTCGTCGACTTCAAGATCGAATGCGGCCGGCTCTACGAAGGCGACATGATGCGCATCATCCTCGCCGACGAGATCTCGCCCGATTCCTGCCGGCTCTGGGATATCGAGACGCGGGAGCGGCTCGACAAGGACCGGTTCCGCAAGGACCTGGGCGGTCTGCTCGACGCCTACCAGGAAGTCGCCCGCCGGCTCGGCATCATCAACGAAAACGAGCCCATCCGCAGCGGCGGCCCGGTTCTGGTGAAATCCGACTAACGGATAAAGCTCTTTGTTTTGCGCATGTCTTTGTCCCGAAACCGGGACCACTTTACGGGAGACATGCGCGAGGCCGCATTCTGAGAATAAAGAGGGAAAGATGATCAAGGCACGCGTCGTCGTCACGCTGAAGAACGGCGTTCTGGACCCGCAGGGCAAGGCAATCGAGGGCGCACTTTCCGCCCTCGACTTCTCCGGCGTTGGTGGTGTGCGCCAGGGCAAAGTATTCGATCTCGTCATCGACCACGACGACAAGACGAAAGCCGAGACCGAACTGCAATCCATGTGCGAAAAGCTGCTCGCCAATACGGTGATCGAGAACTATACTGTTACTCTCTCGTGAGAGTGACGCAGGTATGGCTGAAATCAGCGGTGATTTGATCTACGAGATGCTCAAACGAATTCAATCCGATATTTCCGGATTGAAGGAGGGGCAGCGCGAGCTGAAAGCAGAGGTCCGCGCACTGACAGGCACGCTCATTTCAGTGCAGCAGGATACTCATAACGTCCACGGCATGCTGGCACGAACCGAGCAACGCCTCGACCGCATCGAGACTCGCCTCGAACTTCGCGAAATGTCCGAGCGTGGCCAAACACCATACGATCCGGCGACTTGATCATGTCCGCTTCAGATACCGAAATCTCCAAATTCCTGAGCTATGTGCTGCGTCATGCACCGCAGGAGATAGGGCTCACGCTCGATGCCGAAGGCTGGACGGATTATCCGCAACTCAGCCGCAAGGTCTGTGCGAAATTTGGCGTCACCGATGCCGATATCCGCCGCGTCATCGACGAGAATACCAAGAAGCGTTTCACACTGTCAGGTGACCGTATCCGCGCCGCGCAAGGCCACAGCATCGAGGTGAAGCTCGAACTGCCGCCCTCTGTCCCGCCGGCTGCGCTCTATCACGGCACGACTGCGAAGGCGTGGGAGGACATCCAGCTTTCCGGGCTGAAGCCGATGGACCGCACGCATGTGCACCTGTCGCCCGACCTTGAAACGGCGAAGACCGTCGCTGTCCGCCGCAAGGGGCCGCATATCCTGTTGACGGTCGACACCGCTGGCATGGCCGGCCACGGATACGCTTTCTTTGTCGCCGACAATGGCGTATGGCTCACCGCCGAAGTGCCGCCGCAATTCCTGACCGTTATTCCGGAGAACGCCCCATGAAGTCCGCCGTCGTCCAGCTTCCCGGCCTTAACCGAGACCGCGACATGATCGCGGCCTTGACCAAGATTTCCGGTACGGCACCGATCACCGTCTGGCAGACCGAGACCAGCATTCCCGATGGCGTCGACCTGATCGTTATCCCCGGCGGCTTTTCCTATGGCGACTATCTGCGCTGCGGCGCGATTGCGGCACGGATGCCGGTGATGCAGGCGATCCGGGAAAAGGCTGAAAAGGGCGTGAAAGTGATCGGCGTCTGCAACGGCTTCCAGATTCTGCTCGAAGCCGGCATGCTGCCGGGCGCGCTGATGCGCAACGCCTCGCTGAAATTCGTCTGCCGCGAGATCAAGCTCGAAGTCGTCAACAACCGGACGGCTTTCACCCGCGGCTATGACAAGGGCGAGATCATCCGCTGCCCGGTCGCCCATCACGACGGCAATTATTTCGCCGACGAGGAAACGTTGACGCGGCTCGAAGGCGAGGATCAGGTGGTTTTCCGCTATACCAAGGAAACCAATCCCAACGGCTCGATCAACGACATTGCCGGCATCATCAACACACGCGGCAACGTGCTCGGCATGATGCCGCATCCGGAAAACCTGATCGAGGCGGCGCATGGCGGCGACGATGGCCGCGCCCTGTTTGCCGCAGCACTCGACGTCATCGCCGCATAAGCTTCGCTTTTTAGACAAGACTGATCAATCAGCCCGTTTCCCGGAGTGTTTCCATGCGCCTTGTTGTTCGTGCCACCGTTCTTCCGCTGCTCGCCGGCCTTGCCGCCTGCAGCACCACCCGGAACACACCGTCCGTCGAGACAGGCGCGCTGCCGGTGATGGAGCGGGTGATGCTCGGTGCCAATCGCTGCTGGTTCAAGTCGAACGATCCGATGTTCGTTTCCTACAAGCTGGCGCCCGAACTCGACTCCTATTCCGGCACGCCGCGTATCCTGCTGGTCAAGAAGAATGCGCCGACCTCACGCCCGCTGCTCGTCGTGCAGGCTCAGGGTTCGCCGGCCAAGATCGATGCCTTCGGCCCGCTGATGGACGAGCCCGCTCTGTCGGGCCGCGTCCACAAGGACGTCAACAACTGGGTGCGCGGCGGCGAAGGCTGCTGATCGCTACAGCAGGAACTCTCCTGAAGACAGGTCGGATTTGCTGAAATCGTCGATCGTCAGCGTGTCACCATGGCCGAAATTGAGGACGAGGTCCTGGCCGGCGTCATGGGCGATCGAACGCACCTCTTTGAAGCTGCCGAGATCGAAGTTCCTGAGATTGATCGTATCCGCGCCGGCGGTGAAGTCGGTGATCGTGTCCTTGTCCCAGCCGGAATGGAAGACGAAGACGTCGCCACCAGTGCCACCGGTTAGCGTGTCGTTGCCGGTGCCGCCGGAGAGCTTGTCGGCGCCGCCGAGACCTTCCAACGTGTTGGCGGCAGTGTTGCCGATGATGTTGTCATGCCCCGAGCCGCCGATGGCATTCTCGATCACGCTTGTCCGGTAGATGCCGATATTGCCTTTGAGGCCGCCGACGTCAGACCACGTGCCGCCCACCAGGTCGATCTTCTGCGACGCGCTGTAACCGGAGAGGTCGAGCGTATCGTTGCCGCCGCTATCGTAGATCGTCAGTGACGGTGCTTTGTTATAGTTGTCGAAATCGTAGAGCGCTGCGGTCGCCGTTTCCTGCCCGGAGACGTTGAAGCCATAGGTCGTGTTGCCGGAGCGCGCCGTGCCGGCGCCATAGATTTCCTGGATGGCATAGATGTCGGCCATCTGCGGCGTCATCACATAGCGGGTCGAGGCGTTGTTGTAATTGGCCTGCTCCATGTAGGACATGACCGAATATTGCCAGGTGTCGTTCTGGTAGATGTTGTCGACGCCATATTCGGCGCTGCCGTTATACGGTCCGGAATGGCCGAGCCCCAAGGCATGACCGAGTTCGTGGACGATGGTCTGCATCAGATAGCTGTCCATCTTCGACGTCGTGCTCCAATCGGAGCTGATGTTGATGGTCGCGCTTTGGATCGAATGGCCGGAGACGGGCGTACTGGTCGCCGCCGTCATGTTGCCCTTTTCGGTGAAGGTGATGTCGGCATTGCTGGAGTCCGCCTTGAATGTCAGCCCAGTCAATTCCGACCAGGACGCCAAAGCGAGCTTCACCAATGACCTGCGATCGGCCTCGATGCCGCTGAGATCATAGGTGATGGTGTTGCTCGACCAACTGCGGTGGGACTCGCCCTCGCTCTTCCAATAGCCGTTGATCAGGTAGTCGGCGATCTCGGGGATGGTGTAGACTGGCATCGTTTGGGCGGTTGCCGCGCGGCTGTCGTCAGAGAGAGTGTCGTTGTTGTGACGGGTATGCTTGGTCATCATGCACCATTCCTGTTCAGGCTCTCATTGCCGGGTATTGTCATCACGTGTCGTTATCATGGCTATGAACGGGAGTTGAGCAATATCGCCGAAAGATTGCCGGCTTGTTAACCAAACACACTTGCCTGAAGCCGGAAAGCCACATCCTCATGATCGACGCTGCCTGTTGATCCGGCCATTTTCCTGTCGCACATGCGAACGGCATGGGTTATAGGCTGGCGAACGCCGCCTCCCAACCACTTCGAGAGCCCGATGACCGTTTCCAACGACCGCCCCATCACCGAGGATCTGATCGCCAGCCACGGCCTGAAACCGGATGAATATCAGCGGATCCTGGGGCTGATCGGGCGCGAGCCCAGCTTCACCGAACTCGGCATTTTTTCCGCCATGTGGAACGAGCACTGCTCCTACAAATCCTCCAAGAAATGGCTGAGGACGCTGCCGACCACGGGACCGCGCGTCATCCAGGGACCGGGCGAGAATGCGGGCGTGGTCGATATCGACGATGGCGAATGCGTTGTCTTCAARATGGAGAGCCACAACCACCCCTCCTATATCGAGCCCTATCAGGGCGCGGCGACCGGCGTCGGCGGCATCTTGCGCGACGTGTTCACCATGGGCGCACGGCCGGTGGCGGCGATGAACGCCCTGAGATTCGGTGCTCCGGATCACCCGAAGACCCGGCATCTGGTGTCCGGCGTAGTCGCCGGTGTCGGCGGCTATGGCAATTCCTTCGGCGTGCCGACGGTCGGCGGCGAAGTCGAATTCGATGCGCGCTACAACGGCAATATCCTCGTCAACGCCTTTGCCGCTGGTCTGGCGAAATCCGATGCGATCTTCTACTCCAAGGCGGAGGGCGTCGGCCTACCGGTCGTCTATCTCGGCGCCAAGACCGGCCGCGACGGCGTCGGCGGCGCAACCATGGCTTCGGCCGAATTCGACGCATCGATCGAGGAGAAACGGCCCACCGTGCAGGTCGGCGATCCCTTCACTGAAAAGTGCCTGTTGGAGGCCTGCCTCGAACTGATGCAGACCGGCGCCGTCATCGCCATCCAGGACATGGGTGCTGCAGGCCTCACCTGCTCCGCCGTCGAAATGGGCGCAAAGGGCGATCTTGGCATCGAACTCGATCTCGACAAGGTGCCGGTGCGCGAAGAGAAGATGACGGCTTACGAGATGATGCTCTCGGAAAGCCAGGAGCGTATGCTGATGGTGCTGCGCCCGGAAAAAGAGGGCGAGGCCAAGGCGATCTTCGTCAAATGGGGCCTCGACTTCGCGATCGTCGGCAAGACCACCAATGATCTGCGCTTCCGCGTGCTGCATCAGGGCGCCGAAGTCGCCAACCTGCCGATCAAGGAACTGGGCGACGAGGCGCCGGAATATGACCGGCCGTGGACGCCGCTCGCCAAGCCAGCTCCACTCCTCGACAATGACGTGCCGCAGGCCGATATTGCCGATGCGCTGTTGAAGCTGGTCGGTTCGGCCAACAATTCCTCTCGCCGCTGGGTTTACGAGCAATATGACACGCTGATCCAGGGCAATTCACTGCAGCGCCCGGGTGGCGATGCCGGCGTCATCCGCGTCGAAGGTCAGGAATGGAAGGCGCTCGCCTTTTCCTCCGACGTCACGCCGCGCTATGTCGAAGCAGATGCCTATGAAGGCGGCAAGCAGGCGGTGGCCGAATGCTGGCGCAATCTCACCGCCACCGGCGCCCTGCCCCTGGCGGCAACCGATAACCTCAATTTCGGCAATCCGGAAAAGCCGGAGATCATGAGTCAACTGGTGCATGCCATCAAGGGCATCGGCGAAGCCTGCACGGCACTCGATTTCCCGATCGTCTCCGGCAACGTGTCGCTCTATAATGAGACCAATGGCGTGGGGATCATGCCGACGCCGACGATCGGCGGCGTCGGTCTCATCCCTGACTGGAAGCGCACCGGCCGCATCGCCTTTGCCGAAGAGAACCAGGCGATCTTCCTGATCGGCGCCCCGTCCTCCTGGGGTACGCATCTGGCGCAATCGGTCTATATGCGCGACATCCACGGCCGCACCGACGGTCCGCCGCCACCGGTCGATCTGGCGCAGGAACGGCTTGTCGGCGATTTCGTCCGCGACCTGATCCGCGACGGCATGGCGACGGCCGTGCACGACTGCTCATCCGGCGGGCTGGGGCTGGCAATTGCCGAAATGGCGATGGCATCCAATATCGGCGCCACTGTCAGCGTGCCGGTCGACGGCAACCCTATCGCCGCTTTCTTCGGCGAGGACCAGGGCCGCTATGTGCTGACCGTCGAGCGCGACGATGTGGACGAGCTCGTCGAACTGGCCGAGGAGAAAGGCATCTTCGCGCCGCAGATCGGCACGACCGGCGGAGCCACCGTCACCCTCGGTACTGCGCGGCCGATCGCAATTGAACAATTGCGCAAGACCCATGAATCGTGGTTCCCTGATTTCATGGCCGGCGAACTGCCAGCCAGCGAGTAAGGAGACACGCCATGCCGATGAATCCGGGCGACATCGAAGACATGATCAAAGCGGGCATTCCGGGCGCCAAGGTCACCATCCGTGACCTCGCCGGCGATGGCGATCATTATGCTGCGGAAGTCGTGGCCGAGGCGTTTCGCGGCAAGAGCCGGGTACAGCAACACCAGATGGTCTACCAGGCGCTGCAGGGCAATATGGGCGGCGTGCTGCATGCGCTGGCGCTGCAGACGTCAGCGCCGGAGTGAGCTGCGACGGACGAGTTGGTTTCCCGCGTGGTCTGAAGCCGTGTTTGGCGGCAGCTTGAATGCCGCAAACGATCAATTCAAGCCCCGTTGCTGAAGAAGAGCAGACGCGTGAAGATCGTATAGCTCGATTCCGACGCCATCATTGTAACGAAGACAAGCACCAGAATAGGTGGAAGCAGGATGGCGTAGACCAGCGCAAGCCGCTCCCAGGCCATGTGCATGAAGACGGCGACGATGAGCCCCGCCTTCAGGATCATGAAGAGGATGATCAACGACCATCTCAGATAACCCTGGATGCCCAAATAGTCGACCATATAGGAACAGGTGCTGAGCACGAACAGCCAGCCCCAGACGACGAAATAGAGCTTGATCGGGTGCTGCTGGGTGGATTGCGTCGCTATTTGTGTCATCCGCTCACCTCACCAAAGATAGAAAAACGCGAAGATGAAGACCCAGACGAGATCGACGAAGTGCCAGTAAAGCCCGAGGATCTCGACGACCTCGTAATTGCCCTTGCGGCTGGTGAAAAATCCCCGTCGCTGCGTGTCGAAATCACCGCGCCAGACCTTGCGGGCGATGATGACAAGAAAGAGCACGCCGATCGACACATGGGTGCCGTGAAAGCCGGTGATCATGAAGAAGGACGAGCCGAACTGCACCGCTCCCCATGGATTGCCCCAGGGCCGCACCCCTTCCCCGATCAGCTTTGACCATTCGAACGCCTGCATGCCAACGAATGTGGCGCCGAGAGCGGCGGTCGCCAGCATCAGGATCGCCGTCGTGCGCCGTTCCCGCCGGTAGCCGAAATTGACGGCCATTGCCATCGTGCCGCTGCTGCTGATCAGCACGAAGGTCATGATGGCGATCAGGATCAGGGGTATCTTGGTGCCCCCGATGGTCAGCGCAAAGACTTCGCTTGGATTGGGCCAGACGACCGTCGTCGACATCCTGGCCGTCATATAGGCGAGCAGGAAGCATCCGAAAACGAATGTGTCGCTGAGGAGGAAGATCCACATCATGGCCTTGCCCCAGGGCACATTCTTGAACGCGCGCTGGTCCGAAGACAGATCGGCCGCGACGCCGCGCAGCCCTGCCGGCCGTTGAAGCGGCTCGATGGAGTGGGTTTCTACCGTGTCAGACACCGTCAGCACTCCCTATGTCAGCAACTGGCTGCAAATATCGACAATACGGCCGGCCCAACCGGCAAACAGCCCGAGCAGGATCAGCCAGACGAACAGCATGAAATGCCAGTAGATCGCACACAATTCCACGCTCAGCTGCATGCTGGCGGTCACCGGTCCGCTCCAGGCCTTGGCGGTCGTCCGGCCAAGGGCCGCAAGCCCTCCGAGAATATGCAGGCCATGCATGCCGGTGAGCAGGTAGAAGAAGCTGTTTGCCGGATTGCCCGCCAGGCCATAACCCTGGGCATTCAGCTGCCGCCAGGCCAGGACCTGTCCCACCAGAAACAGGATTGCCGTCGCGGATGCCGCAAAGATGGCGATCCTCATCGCGTTGGCGTGCCCGCGCCGCGCTTCGGATTTTGCCGTTTCCAGCGCGACGGTGCTTAGGATCAGCACCGCAGTGTTCAGCCAGAGCTGCGGGGGAACGGGGATCGACCACCAGTCGTCCCTGCCGACGCGCATCAGATAGGCGCTGACGAACAGGCTGAAAAGCGAGCCGACCACCGCGAGAAACACGCCGAGCCCGACCTTAGCCGGTTCGATCGGCAAGCGCTCGCCCGCGACCGGCTTTTCGAGGTGCCCCACCTCCAGCCATGGCCGGGACGTCAGCCGCTGCTGGGCCATCCACCAGACGATGATGGCGACGATGCCCGCGAGGAACACCAGCATGACGCTCATGACGCCGCCTCGCGCGTTGCTGGGCTCAGCCCCGGCTGGTTCTGCGGCACGAAATCTTCGGCTGCGCCGGGCACGCTGTAGTCATAGGCCCAGCGATAGACGATCGGCAGGTCCTTGCCCCAGTTTCCGTGCGCGGGCGGCGTTTGCGGCGTCTGCCATTCGAGCGTCGTTGCCCGCCAGGGATTGCCGCCCGACGGCTTGCCCCTGAACAGGCTCCAGCCCAAATTGAACAGGAACATCACCTGTGCAGCGCCGACGATCAGCGCGGCGACGGAGATGAACTCATTGAGCGTGTGAACGGAGGGCGGAATGAACGCAGCGTTGCCCAGTTCGTAATAGCGGCGCGGCACGCCCAGGAGGCCGATATAGTGCATGGGGAAGAAGATCGCATAGGCGCCGACGAAGGTCACCCAGAAGTGAAGCCGGCCCATCGTCTCGTCCAGCATCCGCCCGGTGACTTTCGGATACCAGTGATAGATCGCCCCGAACACCACCATGATCGGCGCCACACCCATCACCATGTGGAAATGGGCGACGACGAACATCGTGTCGGACAATGGCACGTCGACTACGACATTGCCGAGGAACAGGCCCGTCAGCCCGCCATTGACGAAGGTGACGATGAAGCCGAGCGCGAAAAGCATCGGCTGTGTGAGGTGAATGTCGCCGCGCCAGAGCGTCAGCAGCCAGTTATAGACCTTGATTGCCGTGGGTATTGCGATGATGAGTGTGGTAGTGGCGAAGAAGAAGCCGAAATTCGGGTTCATGCCGCTCACATACATATGATGCGCCCAGACGACGAAGCTCAGCACGGCGATGATGAGGATGGCCCACACCATCATCCGGTAGCCGAAGATGTTCTTGCGGGCATGGGTGCTGATCAGGTCCGAGACGATGCCGAAAGCGGGAAGCGCGACGATATAGACTTCGGGATGTCCGAAGAACCAGAAGAGATGCTGAAACAGGATCGGGCTGCCGCCCCCATGCTTCAGCTGTTCCCCCATCTCGACGATGGCGGGCATGAAGAAGCTCGTCCCCAGCACCCGGTCGAGCAGCATCATCACCGAGGCGACGAACAGCGCCGGAAAGGCCAGCAGGGCCATGACGGTGGCGGTGAAGATGCCCCACACGGTGAGCGGCATGCGCATCAGCGTCATACCCCGGGCACGGCCTTGCAGCACGGTCACGACATAATTCAGGCCGCCCATGGTGAAGCCGATGATGAACAGGATCAGCGACAACAGCATCAGGATAATGCCCCAATCGCTGCCGCCCGGCGTGCCGGACAGCACCGACTGTGGCGGATACAGCGTCCAACCGGCGCCGGTCGGTCCGCCGGGCGCGAAAAAGCCGGCGACCAGCACCAGCACGGCGAGCAGATAGACCCAGTAGCTGAGCATGTTGACATAGGGAAACACCATGTCGCGGGCGCCGAGCATCAGGGGAATCAGATAGTTGCCGAAACCGCCTAGAAACAAGGCGGTCAGCAGGTAGATCACCATGATCATGCCGTGCATGGTGATGAACTGATAATAGTGTTGGGCATCGATGAAATCGAAATAGCCGGGAAATCCGAGCTGCAGGCGCATCAGCCAGGAAAGCACCAGCGCCACCACGCCGATGGCAGTTGCCGTCAGCGAATATTGGACCGCGATCACCTTGGCATCCTGGCTGAAGACGTATTTGGTCCACCAGCTTTTCGGATGGTAGAGCTCCACATCCTCGACCTCGGCAGGCGAGATGACCTCCTTGGAACCATATCTGATGTCGACCACGTCGCGTCTCCTCCAGGCTCCCTCGATTGAAAGACCTCATTGCCGGCAGCTTGCCGGTTTCATTTCTCCTGATTGGTGTCGGCCGATGCTGTCATCTGTGCGAATGTCTGCTGCTCGCGCAGCCAGGCCTGATAGTTGGCCTCATCGTCGACGATGACCGTACCGCGCATCTGCGGATGACCGACACCACACAATTCGGCGCACAGGACGTCGAAGGTTCCAGTACGCGTCGGGGTGAACCAGAAATAGGTGACGCTGCCAGGAATCATGTCCATCTTCGCCCGGAATTCGGGCACGTAGAAATCGTGCAGGACATCGATCGAACGCAGCAGCACATGCACCGGCTTGCCGACGGGAAGATGCAGTTCGCCCGTCTGAACGACAACGTCGTCCAGGCCGTCCTTGTCGCTCGGATTGATCCCAAGCGGATTGTCAGCGCTGACGGCGCGGGTATCGGCCCGCCCCAGGCGGCCGTCGGCGCCGGGCAGACGGAAGCTCCATAGCCATTGCTGGCCGATGATCTCCACCGTCGCGGCGTCGGCAGGCACCGTCACAAACTGTTTCCAGACGACCAGCCCCGGCGCCAGCATGGCCGCCACGCCGATCGCCGTTCCGATAGCAAGCCACCATTCCAGCCGCCTGCTCTCTGGCTGATAGGCCGCGACGTTTCCCGGGCGATGGCGAAAACGCCAGACGCAATAGGCCACGAACGACACGACAAGGGAGAAGACGATGCCAGTGATCCAGAAGGTGATGACGATGGTGTTGTCGATGTAGTTCCAGTTTGAAGCAATCGGTGTCCACCACCAAGGGCTGAGCAGGTGGAATGCAATGGAAGCCACCACCACAAGAACGAGAAGCAGCACGATAGCCATTTTCGCTCCTGACCCCGGCCGCGAGCATGACGCACGCGATCCGGCGAAAGATTTTTAGCATTATCTCATAAACATCTCGTGCGAGCAATTACCGCCGCACCCATCAATGCTTGGCACCTTGTACTACCGCTGGCCTTGGTGGGGCACCCAAGATCCAATGGATTCGCTTGTACATTGTCCCGCTACTTGGAGAATTGCTTCAGATAGGCAACAACGTTGGCGATGTCGGCATCATTCTTCAGGCCGGGAAAGGCCATCTTGGTTCCCTTCACCTTTTTCCGGGGATCATGCAGATAGTCACGCAACGTTGCCTCGTCCCAGATCAGCCCGCCCTCGCCCGCAGCATGCATGGCCGGCGAATATTTGAAATCCGGGTGCGTTCCAGCCTTCCGTCCGAGCAAGCCATGCAGCGACGGACCGACCTTGTTCTTGTCCTCTTCCGCTATATGGCAGACGGCGCATTTCTTGAACACGATTGCGCCTGCAGTTGCGTCTCCCTCCTGGGCGTGGGCTCCAGGGGCCGAAACAAGAATAAGCGGCAAACTGGCCAAAACGGCGCGATACCACATGCTAACCTCCCAGCATAGGCGCCGACTAGGAATCGGAGATCGGCGCATTCAGTGACGGTTTCAGAGAAGAGTTGAAATAGGTTCCCTAGGCTTCAGAGTTGCCATCCTCGCGTACGGGGACGATTAATTTGCGATAGACATGCCAGGTCGAATGTCCGAGGACGGGCATGACGAGCGCAAGGCCGATAAACAACGGGATCGTGCCGACGAGCAGCGAGGCCGCGATGATCAGACCCCAGAGCGCCACCGGCACCGGATTGGTCAATGTCGCCCGCACGCTTGCATTGATGGCCACCGCTGCCCGCACATGCCGGTCGAGCAGCAGCGGGAACGTGACCACCGTCGTTGCCAGAACCACCAGGGCGAACACGAACCCGATCAGGTTTCCCCACAAGATAAGCGACCAGCCCTGAGGCGTCGTGAATACGTCCGACAGGAACGAGGAGAGCGACGCCGGAGCGGTGTTGCCGAAGGCTGCAACGTATATCTTCTCGGCGGCGATCAACCATCCTATAAAGAGCGCCAGCAATAAGATACTCACGGCGATGATGGACGGCAGCGCAGGCGAGTGGCGCACGGCGAGCGCGTGATACCAGGAACTGTCCAGCCCTTGCTCACGGCGACGACTGATTTCGTAAAGGCCCAAAGCTGCAATCGGGCCGACAAGGGCAAAGCCCGACATCAGCGGATAGAACAGCGGCACCAGGTTGGCGCCGGAACTCCAAAAGATCAGGACGACGCCCGCTATCGGATACATCAGGCACAGAAAAACATAATGCGATGGCTTCGCAGTGAAGTCTTCGATCCCGAGCTTGAGCGCATCGATGATATCCGCGGTGCCGATCTTTTGAACCACCGGGCGTCGATATTCGCCTTGAGCATGGACCATGAAATGAGATGCCGCCATGGCGCTTCTCCTTTTCAGCCGCAATCTGCCCGGCGGTGCTTGCGCGTATGCCGAACATTTGCCGACACATCAGTTCATGGGCGGAATATTATCAGATGTTCTGGTCTCTGTCGCCTCTTCACTTGACTGAGACATTCCCCGTCCGGACAGCAGACCGGATGACAAGTCGGCAATCGATCACAACTGCTCCATCAGCGGGTATTTGCGAAACCAGAGGAGCGGGTACACGATTGCTCGTCGGGCGGCTTGGGGCTGGCGACCGCTGAAATGGCGGAGGAGAAGGGGCATTCTCGCACCGTTCATCGGCACGACCGGCGAACCACGGTCACGCTCGGCGGTGCAGGGCGGGTCACAATTGAACAATTGCAAAAGGCCCATGAATCGTGGTTCCTATGACTTCATGGCGGGCGCGCATTTGCCAGCCAGCGAGTAAGGAAAGGCGTGATGCCGATAATTCGGGGCAAAATCAAAGGTATGATCAAAGTGGGCATTCCGGGCGCCAAGGTCGCGATCAGCGACCTCGGTGCCGGGCTGATGTCCCGTTGATGAGGACGTAAGCGCGGATCGTCCTGTGGCGACAATGTCGGTTGGTTAGGCTCCAACCTTTTCGGGAGGCGAAATTCCTTGGAGAGCTTGGCGATTCTTTTCGCTCTCGGAGTGACCTATGCCTGTTCCTGCGTCTCGCTCGCCGAAGCCGTGCCCGTCGAATGCCATGCCGACAAGGATTTTCACGTTGCAGTTCAGCCGTTCAAGGAAGATCCTGGCGCATTGTTTGCGGTAACTGGTCTCACCGGCAAGATTGCGCCGAAGACTTGCAAATTCGATCCGCAGTCCGCCGATTTCGTCATCGGCAAGGGCGGCGACGCGCTCTGGTACAGCAATCTGGCGGGCAAATATCTCATCCTGCAGCGCTCCACCGGACCACAGGGCGATCTCGTCATCATCGATCTCACGACCCGCAAGACGGTACTGGACGCGCCATCGGATGATTTTGCCGTCGATGGCGATATGCTGACGTTTTGGCAGCGCGGCGAAGAAGCGACGGCCGAGAATTGCTCGACTTTCAAAAAAAACACCAAGAATGGCTTTGGCTCGGTGATTTCGAGGCAGAAGCACTTCAGCATCGTCTCCGGGGAGGTCACCGCGACCGCGAGCAGCCGCTGCGATACCGTCCAGTAAGCCACCGATGGACGTCCGCCGGCACGCCTCCATGCCCGACCGCGACCAAATGACCGCGGGCGGTCCCGAATAAACGGATAAACGCACCCGTCCCCAAGGCGGCCCGTTCACATAGCATGCAGCCGGGCCGCCTTGGAGGGCGCATTCGATGAATTGGCAATTTCCTGAGTCCGACACCGATGTCACAGTCATCGTGCCGCTGGGCACCACCGACAGTGCGCTGATTGCGCCGAATGTCGTCGTGACATCCACGCAAAGCATCACCGTCTACGGGACAGGTAGCGGTCAGCAGGTCGAGGTCTATGGAACCGTCGCCAATTCCAGCCTCGGACTGGCAGCGATCGTGCTCGGCGCTTCGGCGACGACGTGCTCGAACGAATTCGTTCATGTCCAGCAGGGCGGTTTCGTGGTGGCCAATGCCGGCTTCGGCGTGCTCATCCACGCCTCCAACTCCACTGTCATCAATGACGGCGGGATACGGTCGCTGGCCGCAATCGGCGTCGCCCTCGACGGCAGCAGTGCTTCCACCCGGTCAACCCTCATCAATAACGGCACGATCGAGGGCGTCGACGCCGTCGATCGCGTAAGTGTGTTTTCGCCGGCGGAAACCATCGTCCTCAAGAACTATGGGGAGATCAAGGGCGAATCTGCCGCCTATGGCCTGTACAACAACAATGAGAGCAGCCCTGCCAAGGACCTGATTACCAATAAGGGGACGATGATCGGCTCCATCTCGCTTTTTTCGGGCGACGATCTCTATGACGGCCGCAAGGGCAAGGAGATCGGCACGATCGACGCAGGCCTTGGCAATGACCGCATCTATGGCGGCAAGGAGGCCGACACCATTCTCGGCAACGACGGCGACGACAAGATCATGGGCTCCGGCGGCGCGGACCACCTGACCGGCGGTATAGGCGCCGACCATTTTCTCTATAATACGGTGACGGACAGCCCGGTGAGCACCAAGGTGCATGACATCATCACCGATTTCTCGCATGCCGAGCAAGACAAGATCGACCTCAAGGCAATCGATGCAAACACGCATCAAGCCAAGAACCAAGGCTTCCATTTCATCGGAGAAGATGCCTTTTCCCACACGGCCGGCGAACTCCGTTTCGAGCAGGTTTCTGGAGACACTTTCGTCTATGGCGACGTCAACGGCGACGGCAAGGCGGATTTCGAGATCGAACTCACGGGTATGATGACGTTGCAGGACAAGGATTTTGTCTTGTAACGACCCGTCGCCTCGATTTGAGTGCATGATAAAATCTCACGCTGCCTTCTGGAAAAAAGCCATGTCGTTGACTATACATAGTGGGATAGCGGCCGGGTCTTGACCCCGGCAGTGCAACAAGGACATGACCTATGAGCGCAATAGAACAATTCATCGACAACGAAGTGAAGAGCAACGACGTGGTTCTCTTCATGAAGGGCACCCCGGATTTCCCGCAATGTGGCTTCTCCGGCCGCGTGGTGCAGATTCTCGACTATGTCGGCGTCGACTATAAGGGCCACAATGTGCTGGCTTCCGACGACCTCCGTCAGGGCATCAAAGCCYATTCCAACTGGCCGACCATTCCGCAGCTCTATGTGAAGGGCGAGTTCGTCGGCGGCTGTGATATCATCAGTGAAATGTTCCAGGACGGTGAGCTGCAGAAGCTGTTTGCCGAGAATGGCGTCGCGCTCAAGGGCGAAGCGGCCTGACCCTTCCGCTTCCGTAAGTCATCTTTATCGCGGGCCGGTTCTCCGGCCCGTAGCTTTTCTGCCTTTCTCCGGCTCGCCACGCACCGCGATCCGATCAATCCTTGCTGCTTCGAGGCGACGATGCACGACACGGCTTCGCAAAACATTGCGGCTGCGCCTTCTTCCAGGTCCAAGTCCAATCTTGGGATGACGGAATTCGTCGCGCTGTGTGCGTCGCTGGCAGCGGTCGCGGCCATGTCGATCGACATCCTGCTGCCAGCGCTGCCGGCCATGGGGCAGGCATTCGGCATCAAGGATGAAAATACCCGCCAACTCGTCATCCTGGTGTTTGCCGTCACCTTTGCGATCAGCCAGCTGTTTTATGGTCCGCTCGCAGACCGGTTCGGGCGCAAGCCGCTGCTGGCGACCGGTCTCTGCCTGTATCTCGTCGGGTCGGTTTCGGCGATGTTCATGACCGAATTTCCCTGGCTGCTCGGCATGCGCGTGCTGCAGGGCATGGGGGCGGCGGCGCTGCAGGTGGTGACGCTCGCCGTGATCCGCGACTGTTTTGCCGGCCAAGCCATGGGCCGGGTGCTGACCTTCGTCTTCACCACCTTCATGATCATCCCGATCATCGCGCCGACCATCGGCCAGTCGATCGAACTCGCCGCCGGCTGGAAGGGCATTTTCATCTTCAATACCGTGGCGGCAACGCTGATCCTCGTCTGGATGTCGACACGTTTGCGCGAAACGCTTGCGATCGGGGACCGGCGGTCATTGGCGCTCGGCAGCCTTGCCGAGGCGCTCGTGGAAATCTGCACCAACCGGATTACGGCCGGCTATGCGGTGGCGAGCACGCTGACGCTTATTTCGCTGTTCTCCTACATCGTCTCCGTCCAGCAGGTCTATGGCGAGCTCTATGGGCTCGGCACGCTGTTTCCGCTGGCATTTGGCGGCTCGTCGGTGGGCGTGGCGATCGCGGCGCTGTTCAGCGCCCGCGTCGTGCGGAAAGTCGGCATGCGGCCGGTGGCGCATGCCACGATGCTGATCTTCACGGCTTCCGGGCTGGTCCTGTTCCTGCTGGCGCTCGCCGGCAATCCACCGTTCTGGCTGACATTTGCGCTGCTTTCAATCTGCATGATGGCGTTCGGCGTGCTGCAGGGCAATGTCAACGCGATCGCGCTTGAGCCGCTTGGCCATATCGCCGGCACGGCCTCGTCACTGTTCGGCGTGGTGACGACGACCATCGGCACCATTGGCGGCGGCGTGGTGGGTCAGGCCTATAACGGCACGGTCGTGCCGCTATCTTTCGCCTTCGGCTTCGGCGGCCTGTTCGCCGTGCTTGCAGTGCTCTGGACAGAGCGCGGCCGGCTGTTCCGGAACTGAGCCGGCCACCTCGTTGTGCGCTTTCAGCCGTTCGCCGCCGCCTCAAGCCCGTCGATGTCGAACTTCACCATTTTGAGCATGGCCTCCATGACGCGCTTGACCTTCGCCTGATCGGGATCGCCCATCAGTTCGCCGAACCGCTTGGGTATGATCTGCCAGGAAAGGCCCCAGCGGTCACGCAGCCATCCACAGTGCTCATAGGACCCGCCCTCGCCCAGCGCCTCCCAGAGACGATCGACTTCCGCCTGGTTGTCGCATTCGACCACGATCGAGAAACTGTGGTTGAAGGGGTCCAGCGGTCCTGCCTCGATAGCCATGTATCGCTGGTCGCCGAGCGTGAAACCGGCAATCCTGACGCTTCCGGCGGGCCCGCTCGGCGTATCGGCGGCCAGCCCGGAAATCCAGCCCACCGATGAGCCCGGTATCAGCGAAGTGTAGAAGCGGATAGCGGTTTCCATGTCCTTTTCGAACCAGAGATGCTGCGTGACCTTCATGTCTTCCTCCTTGAACGACGCCCGTGCGAGCTCCGACCTGAGGACGAAGTCTGAGACGAGATCCCGACAACTCGCTTGGAAAAAAGTCGAAGACCTTCATTCCTATTTGTAAGCATGGACTGACCGAGCAGGTTCAACGGGGCGGTCGCCGGCGCCCATCGGCACGATATGCAACATCTGCGAGAATAATCACTCCGCCGTGCGTGATTTATTCCAAACTTGAACTTTTCGCCGTCACATTCAGGGGTTATAAGCCAACCTTACCAATTCCCGCCCGAAGAGAATCCATGTCCGCGCCCGCCCGCCTCATTTCACGTTCCGAATTCATTGCCATGATGGCCTTTCTGATGGCGCTGAATTCGCTCGCCATCGACGTCATGTTACCGGCACTGCCGGCCATGGGCGCGGCGCTGCATGTCGCCCACGAGAACGACCGGCAATTCGTGCTGACCTCCTATCTGGTCGGCTTCGGCATCGCGCAATTGTTCTTCGGGCCGATTTCGGACCGCTACGGCCGGCGGCTGCCGCTCATGGCCGGCATGGCGATCTATGTGGTCGCCGCCGCCTTCGCTGCCATCGCACCGAGCTTCGAGATGCTGCTGGTGTTGCGCTTCATCCAGGGTGTCGGCGCCGCCTCGACGCGGGTCGTGGCGCAATCCGTTGTCCGCGACCGGTTCGAAGGCCGGGTGATGGCCGAGGTCATGTCGCTGATCTTCATGACCTTCATGATTGTCCCGGTGATCGCACCGGCGATCGGCCAGTTGATCATGTTCTCAGGCCATTGGCAGGCGATCTTCATGTTCATGGCGGTGCTTGCCGCCGTCATCCAGGTATGGGCGTTTCTGCGCATGGCGGAGACGATGAAGCCGGAGAACCGCCGACCGCTCAGGATTTCCGTCATTGCCGAGGGTTTTGGGCTGGTCTTCTCCAACAGGTCGGCCTTTTTCTACGGCCTGTCGGCGATGTTCGCGATGGGCGGGCTTTTCGGTTTCATCAGCACGGCGCAGCAGGTCTATGTCGACATTTACGGGCTTGGCGCCTATTTCCCGCTCGCCTTCGCCTTCGTGGCGGCGATGATGGCGGTGTCGTCATTCCTCAATTCGCGCATCGTCGGCGCGCTCGGCATGCGCCGGGTCGCGCACACCGCTCTGATAAGCTTCACGGCGCTCAGCGCCATCTGGATGGTGCTGGCACTGTCCGGCCACCTGCCCTTCCCTATCTTCCTTGCCATCTTCACGCTGGTGATGTTCTGCTTCGGCATGGTCGGATCGAACACGACGACGCTCGCCATGGAGCCGCTCGGCCAGGTGGCCGGCACGGCCTCATCGGTCTTCGGCTTCCTGCAGACAGCCGGTGGTGCCGCACTCGGCGCCATTGTTGGCTACGTCTATGATGGGACGGTGGTGCCGGTGGCCGGCGGTTTCCTCTGCTATGGACTGATCGCCATCGCCTGCGTGCTGTTCGCCGAGAACGGCAAGCTGTTTGGCGTCAGTGCCAAATATGGCGCCAAGGCCTGATTTCTTTTTCAGAACATGAAGATCTCGCGCTTGAGCATATCCCATGTGTCCTTGTCGGTGGTAAGCACCAACCCGCCATCGACATGGCTCGGCAGATAGGGCGAACCGTCCAACCGGGCGGCATAGGCGCCGGCCTCCTGTGAGATCAGCGCTCCGGCCAGATGATCCCAGGGCATTAGCTTGTTGTAGATGAGATAGTGCACATGGCCGGCGGCGAAGGTGCGGTATTCGTGGCCGGCGCAGCGATAGTTCATCRGGAAGCGCAGCTTGGCCATGTTGCTGAGAATGGTCTCGCGCTTGCCGCCGGGGAAATAGCCGGTCGAGGCCATGCCATACATGTCGGCGAGCGGCGCCGGTTCGATGACTTTGAGCTTGCGGCGATGCCCGTCGGGCTGAACCTGCCAAGCGCCGGCGCCCTTCTCGGCCAGAACCCAATCGTCGCCCATCGGGTCATAAATGACGCCGGCCACCGTCTCGCCACCGGAAACCACCGAGGCCATGACGGCGAAAAGCGGAATGCCCGAGGCGAAATTGAAGGTGCCGTCGATCGGATCAATCACCAGCGCCAGATCGGCATCGGCAAGTTTCGGCAGCAGTGCCGGGTCGTGAGCGACTGATTCTTCGCCGACAAACAATGCGCCAGGCAGGACCGAATCGAGCCGCGCCTTGATATAGCGCTCGGCCGCTTCGTCGCCTTCGGTGACCAGGTCGGAGGCTTCGGTCTTGATCCGGATGTCACCCTCGCCGAGCCGACGGAAGCGCGGCAGGATTTCCGCCTTGGCAGCGTCGCGCAGCAGGTTGGAGAGAGCCTCGATGTCGAGTTTCAGCATGATCGTCGAATCCTTTCAAAGGTTTCGGGCCGAAGCCTGAGAGATTGAATCACGCCCGGACGACTTCGCGCAGGATTTCCTGCCAAAGCTCTTCATTCGGCGCGGAGAGAATGCCACCCTCGGTTTCGCCGGGTCGATAGGGCGAGCCATCGTGTTTGGCTGTATAACCGCCGGCCTCCTGGTGGATCAGCACGCCGGCCAGATGGTCCCAGGGCATCAGCTTGAAATGGCCGATGAAGTCGACCTTGCCGGTCGCCGTCAGCCAATATTCGTATGCCGAGCAGTTATAGCCGAAGGCCATCTTCGTCTTGCAGAGATTGCCGGCGATACGGGTGCGGTCCTGGCGATCGATGTCGTTGATCGAGATCGTACCGACCATTTGCGACAAAGCGCGCGGCGCCATCACCTTGGCGATTGTCTCCGTGCC